>JBOHAW010000104.1:0-2497 GCA_050697975.1 Gaiellaceae bacterium | reverse complement strand
CAGCAGCACTGGCCTGGGGCGCGGCCGCGGGCTGGAGCGACCCTGCCTTTCGCGTCTACTACCTGTTCGGCGGCCTCCTGACCGCGCCGCTCCTCGGCGCCGGCTCGCTCCTCCTCGCCGGGCGGCGCTGGGCGCTGCCGGCCGCACTCGTGTACGCGGGGCTCGCCGCCGGCGTCGCCGTCGCCGTCCCTCTCGACGCGGCTGTCTCGGGCACGTCCATCCCGGATGCGTCCGAGCACCTCGACGTCTTCCCCGCCCGGATCCTCGCACTGCTCGGGAACATCGCCGGGACGCTCGCGGTCGTGGTCGTCGCGCTCCTGACGATCCGCCGGCGGCCGCTCGGCAATACGCTCATCCTGGCCGGCGTCGCCGTGGCCGCTGCGGGCAGCGCGCTCTTCGGCCTCGGCGAGGCGCAGACCGCCACGTCGCTCGCTCTAGCCGCGGTGCTCCTCTACGCCGGATTCGTCGCCCGACCGCGTCGCGGCTGACTCGCGACGCGAGCGGCGCCAGACCACCAGGGCGCCGATCACGAGGGCGGCGAGCGGGAGCAACTCGGCAACGAGGCCGGCCGTGCCGCCGTGAGCCAGGGGCGAGATCACTCCCTGGCGAATTGTAAATCTCTTATCAAGAGTTATGGCGGGTATAAGCGAAAAGCTGGTAACGTTGCCCGGCGACACAACTTCGTGACCGCCGGTTCGGGCTCTGCGGCCCTTCGGCCCCGGTGGACGCGGCAGGGAGACCCGGAGGTTCCACGTGCGGCAACTGACGCTGTTTACGGCTGTGCTCGCGGGCGTGCTCGCGCTCGCCACATTCTCGACACCCGATGCGCCGGCGGGGGAGCAGAGGTCCGGCACTGCCCGCGACGTGCGGAAGACTGCCGCGCTCCAGCCGGGGGACGACTTCCTGCTGAAGGCGATCGACGCCAAGCGCCGCGAGGTCTGGCACTGGCAGCGCCTGATGCAGAAGCCGCGGACACCGTCTGCGGACAGCGCGGAACGGTCGCTCGATCCTTCCTACCGGCGCTGGGTCCTGAGGCTGTGGGCGAAGCACGCCCGCAGGGTGCGCACTCGGGCCGCGAAGCCGCCGCGCAAGGCGGCCTGGCTCTGCATCCATCGGCACGAGGGGCCGTGGAACGATCCACATCCCCCCTACTACGGCGGGCTGCAGATGGATCTCACGTTCCAGCGGCTGTACGGCCGCGAGCTGCTCCGGCGCAAGGGGACGGCGGACCGATGGACGCCGCTCGAGCAGATCTGGGTTGCCGAGCGCGCCTACCGCAGCGGCCGGGGCTTCTACCCCTGGCCGAACACGGCGCGGTCTTGCGGCCTCATCTAGCCGCCCGGACGCGCTCGCGCACCGTCCGGGAGCCTCTGTCCGGACGTCGAGATCGGGCCACCGTCGACGCGCCGAGCCTCGCGCGCGGCGCCAGCCGGGTAAGCGGCGGCAGCTCGGCCAGGACAGTCGGCACGTAGTGCGGGCGCGGAGGCTCCACGGGGATACAACGCCCGCGGAGCCCCGGGCGATACGCTCAGGCTTCGCTGCGCTCGCGCGTTTCGAGGAGCTCCTCGAACAGCGAGCGGTAGTGCACCATCGCCTGGCGCAGATCCTCCGTCTTCGCCTCGTCGTGCAGCGCGCTCCGCGAGATCGCATGCCCCGCGCGGTAGTTCTCGACGAGCTCGGGATGGTCGACCGAGAGGTCGGCCGCGCGCTGGTCGAAGTCCTCGATCGGATAGCCGCGATCGCGCATCACCTGCTGGATCAGGTCGTCCGCCTCGCCGACCGCGGCGACCGGGTCGTCGACGAAGCGCGCCTGTGTCGCCTCCCACTCGCGGACGTAGCGGGCGCGCGCCTCCCGCTCGAGCGGTCGCAGCTCGAACTCGTCGTGACGTTCCCGCCGCTCGCGCAGCTCCTCCTCGGCCTCGCGGCGCGATGGCGCCTCCGCCACGGCTCGGTCGTACTCCGGGCCGAAGCCCTCCTGCAACGTCCTTCGCCGTCGCGCTCGGACAGCCGAGTATGCGGCGACTGCGACGACCACGATCGCGGCGATCGCGATCACGACCCAGACCCACGCGTCCATCTCGTTCCCCTTTCAGCAGGCTAGGACTACTGGTGAAGGAGCAGGGAGATGAGGTGCCCGGCCCCGCGGGCGGCGAAACTACGCTTGGAGCTTGGCGCGCACGAGCTCGGAGACGACCTTCGGGTTCGCCTTGCCGCCGGTCTCCTTCATCACGAGGCCGACGAAGAATCCGAGCAGACCCTCCTTGCCCGCGCGGTACTGCTCCACCTGCGCGCCGTTGGCAGCCAGGATCCGCTCGACGAGCGGCTCGAGCTCGGACGTGTCGCTGACGGTCGCCTCGGCGAGGTAGCGCTCGGCCGAGAAGCCGGGATCGCCGCTCGCGGCCAGCGCCTCCGTGAAGGCCGCGCGCGGGATGTCGTCCCGCGCGGCGATCAGCTTCGCCAGCTCGTCCGGGTTCACGGCGGCCGGATCGACGTCAGC
>JBOHAW010000103.1:0-2652 GCA_050697975.1 Gaiellaceae bacterium | reverse complement strand
GTTCACCGACGCCCCGGAGCCCCTGGCCCGCGTCGCGCTGGACCAGCTCGGAGCCGCCCGGCGGCTCGAGGCCGTCGAGGCGGGGGCGGGCGCGCTCGAGCGGCTCGTCGGGCGCCTCGGCGGCGAGGTCGAGATCGTGCGAACGCGCGACGAGCTGATCCGCCTCTAGAATCGCAGTCGATGGAGCAGCACAAGGATCTGTCCGACCGCCAGCTGGAGGCGTTGCTCAAGCGTCTCGACCGGCTCTGCGACGAGGTGCACGCGCTCAACCGGCGGCTCGACCGGAGCGACGACCTGCAGAAAATCGCGCGCGAGCTGTCCTCGCTGAACGAATCGCTCGGCGCGCTCGCATACGCGGCGCTCGGGCAGCAGGCCCCGCACGTTCGGCGCCGCCGCGCCGGCTAAGCGACCTTCCCGGGCCGACGCGAAGCACGATCGGCTTGCCGAGAGTGCCGCCGCGCCCGGCACCGCCGGCTGATTGAGGGGTCTGACCCCAAGACATGTCGTCTTGGGCGGTGGTCGGCGAGCGACGAGGAGTCACTCCCTAGGACCAACTGATCGGCCCGACCGAGAGGCGGTGCCGGATCTCCGAGCTTCCCGCCGGCAGGCATGTCCTTCCCGGCCACGTCCCGGGGCCTGACCCCTGGACCCGTCTGGTTCGGCGACTGCCCGACCCGCGACGACACGCAAGACGCCCAGCTGAAGAGACCTTGTGGCTCAGAGCCACTAGGTCAGCTGTCAGCGGGCGATGCGGTAGACCTGGCCGTCGAGCGAGACGGCGTAGAGCTCGCCCCGGGCGTCCTCGCCGAACGAGGCGAGCGACGGGACCCGGATCGGCTCCTTGCGCAGACCGGTGGCCTTGCCGCCCACGACCTTCAGGCTCCAGATCGTGCCACTGCCGTAGTCCCCGTAGAAGTAGCGGCCGACCAGCGCCGGCACGGCCGTGCCGCGGTAGACGAAGCCGCCCGTGACCGAGTAGCCCTCGCTGCGCCCGTACTGGGCGATCGGGAAGACGAGCCGGCCGCGCGAGGGCTCCTTGCGCTCGAAGCGCAGGCTGCCCTCGTAGACGTCCCAGCCGTAGTTCTCGAGACCCGGGCTCTGCCGCCGCACGTAGTCGATCTCCTCGCGCGCGTTCTGACCGACGTCGCCGACGTAGAGATCCCCGTTCGCGCGATCGAAGGAGAAGCGCCACGGGTTCCGCAGGCCGATCGCCGCGAGCTGCGGCTTGGCGCCGCGGCGGTTCACGTCGATCGTGAGGAGCTTGCCCAGCAGGCTGCCGAGATTCTGGGCCCGGTTCTCGGGATCGCCGCCGGAGCCGCCGTCGCCCATGCCCACGTACAGCTTGCCGTCGGGCCCGAACACGAGCTGGCCGCCGTTGTGGTTCGGGTACGGCTGCGCGACGAAGAGGAGCTGGCGGCGCGTGGCGAGCAGCGCGCGCGTCCCGTTCGACCGGTACTCGACCACCCGCGTGTCGCCGTTCACGTCCGTGTAGTCGACGTAGAAGAGCCGGTTTCTGGCGTAGTTCGGGTGGAACGCAACCGAGAGGAGCCCCTGCTCGCCGCCGCTCTGGACGAGGTTGCGGATGTCCAGGAATGGCTGGCCGCGCAGACGACCGTTCTCGAGCACGCGGATGCGACCGGCCTGCTCGACGATGTAGAGCCGGCCTGGCTCGCTGCGCGGCGCGGCCGCGTGCAGGGGCGCGTCGAGGCCGGTGGCGACGCGCACGATCGAGATCGCCGTTCCGCTCGGGCCGCCGCTCGCACACGCGACCACGAGCCCGAAGGCGACGACCGCAACCCCTGCGATTCCGCCGCGCATCAGCTCTTCAGCAACACACGGCGCAGCTCGTCCTCCTTGCCGGGCTGCAGGATCGCCAGGATCTGGTCGCCGGCGCGCAACTCGGTCGAGCCGACCGCGATCTCGGCGTGGCCGTCGCGCATCACCGAGATGAGGCGCGAGCCGTCCGGCAGCGCCAGCCGTTCGACGCGCTTGCCCGCGGACGGCGAGTCCCGGTCGATCTGCACCTCGACGATCTCGAGCCCTTCCTTGCGCAGCTCGAGCAGCTGCACGAGCTCGTGCTCGGGCACCTCGTGCTGGACGAGCGCCATGATGCTCGAGGTCGCGCACACTGTCGGCGAGATCCCCAGGAGATCGAAGTGATCCTGGTTGCGCGGGTCGTTCACGCGCGCGATCACCTTTTCCACGCCGTACTTCTCGCGCGCGATCTGGCAGATGATCATGTTGTCCTCGTCGTCGCCGGTGAGCGCGAGGACGAGGTCGGGCGGGCGCGCGATGCCGGCGCGCTCGAGGACGTAGATCTCCGTCGCGTCGCCGTGCTGGACCTGGTGCTCGAACTCCTCCTCCAGGCGTTCGTAGCGGTCGTGGCGCTGCTCGATCAGCGTCGCCTCGTGCCCGATGCGGAGCAGGGTGCGCAGGACGTTCGCGCCCACCTTCCCGCCGCCGGCGACGAGCGCGTACATCAGGCGGGCGTCCTCGCGCGCGGGATCTCACAGGTGCGGACGGCCTCGGTGAGCGAGTCGATCGCCGTCTTCGTCGGGCAGACGATGCGCATGCCCTGCGCCGCGTAGAACTCCGCGCGCGCCGGGTCGAGGATGCGGACGACGACGCAGCCGATGTCGAACCGCTTCTGCG
>JBOHAW010000102.1:0-11788 GCA_050697975.1 Gaiellaceae bacterium | reverse complement strand
GATGATGCGGTACAGGCCGGTGCTCGGGCTCTTGAACACCATCGCGCCGACGTTGGGGTGGCGGTTCCCGTCGAACTCGCCGTACGTGATGCCGAATGCGGAGCCGACCGCGAAGAGCATCGACGCGGCGGCGGCAGTCAGCAGGAGTTTCCTGAGCAATGGAGGCCTCCCCGTTGGTATCGAAGCCGCCATCGTAGCCGGCCCCGGGAATCCGGCTCGCGCAGGCCCGGTCCGAGAGCGACGAGCTGCTACTCGGGCGGTTCCCCGTATGCCACCTCGAGCCAGGGGCGGAGCGACGCCGTGCCGAAGCCTGCGGATGGGAGCCTCGGGCCGCTGCCGAGGAAGGCCTCCTGCGAGTCGGCGAGCTTGAGCAGGATGCCGGCATTCGCAGCCTCGCCGGTCGCCCACGCCGCGACGATCGCCGTGACGTCGAGGATGAGCCACTGCGGCCCCGCGCCCGCAGGCAGCACGGCGCGGTCGACCCGGCTCGGGTCGAACTCGACCTCCCGTTCGCCGAGCCAGTCGGGATCGCGGATCCCGTGCGCGTCGACGGTCCAGCTGCGACCGTCGCAGCGGCGGCTGCTGCCGTAGCGGCCGACGCAGGTCGCGTCGTACCACAGGCCGAGCCATGCCTCCTGCACGACGGCGCCGGGCGGCAACGCGCCGAGCGAGAAGCGCAGGGCGGCCCGCCAGATCTTGTCGACGTCGCCGCCGATCGAAAGCCGCGACGAGTCGTCTCGGTAGCAGCGCTCGTCCCAGTCGTAGCCCCATTCGCACCAGAATGGCACCGAGACGTCCTCGACCGGGCGGAGCACCGCCACCGAGGCGGCGGCGGGTGCCGGCGAGCCGAGGCTCAGGCAGCCGAGGAGGAGAAGGATCAGCGAACGTGTGCGCATCGCGGTCATGCTGCCGCGAGACCTGTGACGCGTGAGAGACCGGATCGTGCCGACTCTGAAACTTCCCGACTAGAGTCGCGCCCGTGATCCTCGAGAACGGCGTCATCCGCACGATGGATCCGTCACTTCCGGTCGCGCGCGCGCTCGCGATCGCCGGCGAGCGCGTCGCCGGCGGGGTCGGGACGCACGAGACCGCGCTCGCGACGCCGGACCGCGTCGACCTCGGCGGCCGCTGCGTCGTGCCCGGATTCGCCGACGCGCACGTCCACTTCCCCACCTGGGCGCTCGCCCGCCGGGAGGTTCGCCTCGAGGACACGCGCTCGCTCGCGGAGGCGCTCGCGCGCGTGCGCGAGGCGATGCCCTCGGTGCGTCCGGGCGGCTGGCTGCGCGGCCGTGGCTGGCGCAGCGGCGACTGGTCGCCCCCCGACGAGCCGACGCGGCAGGCGCTCGACGAGGTCACGGGGGAGACGCCGGCGGCGCTGCTCGCACGCGACTCGCACTCGCTCTGGCTCAACACGGCGGCGCTCGGCCAGGCGAACGGCGACCTCCAGGTCCAGGGCGGCGTCGTCGAGCGCGACGGGCGCGGCGAGCCGACCGGCGTCCTGCGCGAGGAGTCGGCCTGGCACTTCCGCGACACGACCATCGAGATCGCGGACGAGGAGTGGATCGAGGCGATGCGCGCAGGGCTCAAGATCGCCGCCGCGCGTGGGGTGACGTCGGTGCACGACAAGGACGGCTGGCTCGGCGCGCTCCGCTTCTGGCAGCACCTCCGCCAGGCCGAGGCGTTGACGCTGCGCGTCTGGCAGTCGCTGCCGCACCATCGGGTCGACCACCTCGCCGAGCTCGGCGTCACGTCGCGGCTCGGGGACGACCTGCTGCGGATCGGCTACCTGAAGGTGTTCATGGACGGAACGCTCGGGTCCGCGACCGCACGCATGCTCGACGGGTCGGGCGTGCAGATCACGAGCGGCGAGGAGCTGGCCGCGATCGTGCGCCGCGCGGCGTCGGCCGGCTTCCCGGTGGCCGTGCACGCAATCGGCGATCTCGCCAACCGCGAGGCGCTCGACGCCTTCGCCGCGACGCGCGCGGACTGGCAGCCTCGGGGCCTGCGCCAGCGAATCGAGCACGCCCAGATCCTGGCGCCGGAGGACGTCGATCGCTTCGCCCAGATCGGGGTGGCGGCGTCGGTGCAGTTCAGCCATGCGCCGTCGGACCGCGATCTCGCCGAGCGGCACTGGGCCGGCGAGACACACCGCGCGTACGCGTGGCGGTCGCTCTGGGACTCGGGCGCCCTGGTCGCGAACGGCTCCGACGCTCCGATCGAGGAGCTCGACCCTCTCGCAGGCATCGTCGCGGGCGTCCTGCGCACCCTCGACACGCGGCCGGCGTGGCACCCGGAGCAGGCCGTCACGGTGCAGCAGGCGCTCGAGGCGTCGACGGTGAACCCGGCCTGGCTTTCCGGCGACGAGCACCGCCGCGGCAAGCTCCTGCCTGGGTACGTCGCCGATCTGGTCGTCCTCGACCGGGACCCGCTCGCGATCGCTCCGGACGAGCTGCCCGAGGTGCGCGTCGTGGCCACGATGCTCGGCGGCCGCTGGGTGCACGGGCAGCCGCCCTGGACGTAGCGGGCCCGCACGTGGAGGCAGTAGGCCGTCGCGGCGACGAGCTATCCTTCGTCGTGAGGATGCGTACGATGAACCCGATTCACGACTCTGCGTGCTGCTCGGTGGCCGCGTGCGCCGAAGTGATCGGCGCGAAGTGGACGGCGCTCCTCGTTCACGACCTGTCCGAGGGAGCGCGCCGCTTCTCCGAGCTGGAGCACTCCTGTGCCGGCATCAGCCCGCGCACGCTGTCCGAGCGGCTGCGCTGGCTCGAGGAGATCGGCGTGGTCGAGCGGCGCAGCTACCCGGAGTCGCCGCCGCGGGTCGAGTACGAGCTGACCGAGAAGGGCGAGGCGCTCCTGCCGATCATCGACGAGATGCGCCGATTCGGACACGAATGGCTCGCCAGCCGCGAGCCGGCGCACGTCTGATCCCCTCGCGCACCCGCGCCGGTATCCGGGCTGCCCCCGTCTAGAGCTTCGCCAGCTCGGTGAAGAGCTCGCGCGCCGCGGCGACGCCGAGCGCGAAGTGCTCCGTCGGCAGGCGCTCGTTCGGGCTGTGGATGTTCGAGTCGGAGAGCGCGAAGCCGGTCACGATCGCCGGGATGCCCTTGTCGGCGAGCGCCGGCACGATCGGAAGCGTGCCGCCGGAGCGGATCAGCAGCGGGCGGACGCCGAGTGCGCGCTCGAAGGCGTCGAGACCCAGCTGGATCGCCGGCGCCTGCTGATCGACCAGTCCGGGCGCGCTCCGGGCCCACAGCTCGATCTCGAGCTCGGCGCCCTCGGGGGTAGCCTCGCGCAGGAGGCGCTCGAACTCGGGCGCGATCGTGTCCGGATCCTGCCCGGGTGCCAGCCGGATCGAGACGTTGGCCTCGGCGAGCGCCGGCAGCACCGTCTTCTGGAGCTGCGGCGAGCCGCCCTCGATGCCGTTCACGTCCACGGCCGGCTCCGCCCACGTGCGCAGGTAGAACTCCTCGGCGGCGCGCGGGTCGAGCGGCCGCGCACCCTGGTCTGCGAGCTCGCCCGCTCCGGCGGGCAGTGAGGTCCAGCCCGCGAGCTCTTCCTCGGTGGGAGGCACGAGCCCCGCCCGCAGCGGCTCCGGAAGCCTGCCGTCGCGCGCCTGGACGGCCGAGAGCACCCGGACGAGTGCGTGCAGCGCGTTCAGCGCAGCTCCGCCGTACATGCCCGAGTGCAGGTCGCGCGAGCCCGTGCGCACGCGCACGTGGTAGTAGCAGAGGCCCCGCGTGGCGATGTTGAAGGCCGGACGCCCGCGCGCGAGCATGTCGGTGTCGAAGATGACACAGGCGTCCGCGCCCCGCTCGTCGTCGGCGAGGAACTCGACGATCGAGTGCCCGCCCGTCTCCTCCTCGCCGTCGCAGGCGAAGCGCAGGTTGACCGGGAGCGCGCCGGCCGCTGCGAGCTCTTCGGCGGCCTTGAGCAGGAGGTAGAGCTGGCCCTTGTCGTCGGCGACGCCGCGCGCATAGAGCCAGCCGTCGCGCTCGGTCGCCTCGAAAGGCGGGCTGTCCCAGCCCTCGAGCGGATCCGGCGGCTGGACGTCGAAGTGCCCGTAGCAGAGGATCGTCGGGGCGGAGTCGGCCCCCTCCGAGGCGGGAAGCTCGCCGAGCGCGAGCGGCGATCCGTTCCAGTCGGCGAGCTCGGCGTTGCCGCCGGCGCGGCGGATGCGGTCGCACAGCCACTCGCCCGCCCGCGCGACGTCGTCCGCGTGCGCCGGGTCGGCGCTGATGCTCGGGATGGCGAGCCACTCCGACAGCTCGGCGAGCCAGGCCTGGTCCATGGCGGCCGAGTCTACGGGAGCACGCAGTGCCCGAAGCGGACAGGTCTAGGTCAGGCCCCTCAACAAAGGAGGGAGGCCCGTGGGGAAGCCCGAGGGCTCCCCCACGCCGCTTAGGCCACGTCCCGGAGCGCGTTCGCCTCGGCGAGCGCGCGCAACTTCTTCAGGCTCTGGTTCTCGATCTGCCGGATGCGCTCGCGCGTGACGTTGAACGTCCGCCCGACCTCGTCCAGCGTTCGCGGATGCTGGCCGTCGAGCCCGTAGCGCAGCTCGAGCACGCGCTGCTCCCGCGCCGAGAGCGTGCCGATGATCTTGACGAGCGCCTCGCGACGCAGGTTGACCTCGGCTGCCTCGTCGGGCAGCGGCTGCGTCTCGTCGGTGAGGAAGTGACCGAACTCCGACTCCTCCTCGTCCCCGACCGGCTTCTCGAGCGACACGGGCGTCTGGGCGCTCCGCCGGATCTGCTCCACCTCGTCCGGGAGGAGATCCAGCTCGCGCGCGATCTCGCCGGCGGTCGGCTCCCGCCCGAGCTCGGCACGCAGCTTCCGCTCCGAGCGCACGATCTTGTTCAGCTTCTCGACCACGTGCACGGGCATCCGGATCGTCCGCGCCTTGTCGGCGAGCGCCCGCGCGACCGCCTGGCGGATCCACCACGTCGCGTAGGTCGAGAACTTGAAGCCCTTGCGGTAGTCGAACTTCTCCGCCGCCCGGACGAGCCCGATCGTGCCCTCCTGGATCAGGTCGAGGAAGGGCAGGCCCTGGTTGCGATAGCGCTTCGCGATCGACACGACCAGGCGCAGGTTCGCCTCGACCATCTCCTGCTTCGCGCAGTGGTCGCCGCGCTCGATCCGCTTCGCGAGCTCGACCTCCTGCGCGGCGGTCAGCAACTCGACCTTGCCGATGTCCTTGAGGAAGAGCTGGAGCGCGTCGGTCGAGACCTCGCGCGTCGACTTGGCGTCGAGATCGTCGTCCTCGGCTGCGCTCTCGCGGCCCACGACCTCGATGTTCAGCTCGTCGAGCGCCGCGTAGAAATCGTCGATCAGCGACGCGTCCAGGTCGAGATCGTCGAGCGCGCCCGCGATCTCGTCCGTGTTCAGAGCTCCCGCGTGCTGCCCGGATTCGAGCAGCCCTCTTGCCTCGTCCGTCTCGAGCAAGT
This sequence comes from Gaiellaceae bacterium, assembly GCA_050697975.1. Taxonomy (GTDB): domain Bacteria; phylum Actinomycetota; class Thermoleophilia; order Gaiellales; family Gaiellaceae; genus JBOHAW01. The sequence goes on along the minus strand of JBOHAW010000102.1, from coordinate 6,344 downwards.
CCGCGATGTTCATGGACTTCGCCACGACCCCCTCGACTGCACTCACTGCCATCCCCCTCGGATCGACACGTCTCACTGTACGGATGCCGCTGACTCCGTCAACGCGTGGATGCGGATGCGGAACCCTTACACGCGCGCGAGACGGACGCCATAGGCCGAAAGACCCATCTTTCTGTCAATTGGTCCTAATGCTCTCCAGACGCTCGAGATAGCGATTTGCTTCCCTGCCGAGCGGCGTTCGCGGGCCCGCCGACCGCGCGAGGACGAGCTGGCGCCGGGCGTCCTCGACCTGCCCGAGCCAGAGCAGCAGGAGGCCGAGGTGGAAGCGAACCGTCGGCTCGCGCGGATGGCGTCGCGCGAGTGGCCCCAGACGCGAGAAGGCACTGGCCGGCTGATCCTTCGTGAAGCGCCCGACTGCGGCGGCGACCTGGGCCTCGACGCTGCCCGGCTCGAGTGCCGCCGCGGCGGCGTACGCCCGCTCGGCCGAGCGGGGCTTGCCGATGCGCTGGAGGGCGACGCCGTACAGGAGCTTCGCCCGCACGCCGCCGCGGCGCGCCGCGCGCTCGAGCGCGTCGAGCTGCCGACCGGGCGGCAGCGCGGCGATCGCCGGGGGTGGTCCGAAGCTCGGAACGAAGGTCGGAAGGCCGCGCGGGGAGTTCGGGTGGAGGAGGTCGCTCGCGTGGACGGCGGAGACCGAGTCGGGCTGGACGCGGAGCGCCTGGCGCCAGGACGCAAGCCCCGCGTCGCGGCGGCCCGACCAGTAGAGGGCGAAGCCCAGGTGGAGGCGGGCGAGCGCACTGCGGGGATTCGCGGTCACGATCCGCTCCATGCGCTCGACCGTCCGGTCCGGCCACGCGGCGAAGACGCCGCCGATCTCGGCCGGAAGGGCGTCGAAGCGGCGGAAGATGCGCCCGGCCTCGCGCCGGCGGCCGCGGTCGTACAGCCTCTGGGCCCGGCGGAGCGCGTCGGCCTGCGCATCGCTCCGGAGGCCGAGGTCGAGCAGGAGCGGCGGCGCCTCCGCCCGGGGCGGCGTGGGGGCCGACCCGGCGTCGCTCGCCTCATCGCCGGACTGGACGAGCGTCACGCCGAGGACGAGGGCCGCTGCACCGATGGACAGGGCGACGACGATCGCCGCCACCCGCGTGCGGGGACTCACGGCGGCCACACTAGCGAGCGGGCGGCCGGAGGCCGCGCGACCTGACGCTATACTTTTGAAACTAATGGCCTCCTACCGGGATCTGCTGCAACAGGCGCGGGCCGAGATCGACGAGATCGCGCCTGCGCAGGCCGCCGGGCTCGCCGACGCGCCCGTCTTCGTCGACGTCCGCGAGCGCGACGAGTGGGAGGAAGGCCACATTCCGGGCGCGCTCCACATCCCCCGCGGCTCGCTCGAGTCGCGCGTCGAGGCCGCCGTGCCCGACAAGGGCCGCTCGCTCGTCGTCTACTGCTCCTCCGGCAACCGCTCGGTGTTCGCCACGCGGACGCTCCAGGAGCTCGGCTACGACGACGTTCGCTCGCTCGCCGGCGGCTACGTCGACTGGAAGCGCAGCGGCCTTCCGACCCAGCTGCCGCAGTCGCTCGACCCCGACAAGCGCGCGCGCTACAGCCGGCACCTGCTCATCCCCGAGGTCGGCGAGGAGGGTCAGCTCAAGCTGCTCGACGCGCGGGTGCTGCTCGTCGGCGCCGGCGGCCTCGGCTCGCCGGCCTCGCTCTACCTCGCGGCGGCCGGCGTCGGCCGGCTCGGGATCGTCGACGCGGACGTCGTCGACGCCTCGAACCTCCAGCGCCAGATCGTGCACTCGACCCAGTCCCTCGGCGAGCCCAAGGTCGAGTCGGCGAAGGCGGCGATCGAGGCCCTGAACCCCGACGTCGAGGTCGTCCCCTACCGCGAGCGGCTGACGTCGGAGAACATCGACCGGATTCTGGCCGACGGCTGGGACGTGATCGTCGACGGGGCCGACAACTTCCCCACGCGGTACCTGGTCAACGACGCCTCGATCTGGCACGGCATTCCGGTCGTGCACGGCTCGATCTATCGCTTCGAGGGCCAGGTGACCGTCTTCCAGCCCCACGACGGGCCGTGCTACCGCTGTCTCTTCCCCACGCCGCCCCCGCCCGAGCTGGCGCCGAGCTGCGCCGAGGGAGGCGTGCTCGGCGTGCTGCCCGGGATCATCGGCTCGCTGCAGGCGAACGAGGCGCTGAAGCTGGCGCTCGGGATCGGCGACACGCTGGCCGGCCGCCTCCTTCTCTTCGACGCGCTCGAGACGCGGTTCGACGAGATGACCCTGCGGCGCGATCCCGACTGCCCCGTGTGCGGGGAGCACCCGACGATCACGGAGTACGTCGACTACGTCGAGTTCTGCTCGGCGGCACCCCGGCCGGCGGCGGCTCCAGGCGGGTGGGCGGAAGGAGCGTCGTGACCGCCGTGCGCATCCCGCCGACGCTGCGGGCCGAGACCGGCGGCGAGCGCCAGGTGCAGGTCGAAGGCGGCACGGTGCGCGATCTGCTCGAGGATCTCACCGCGCGCTTTCCGGCGCTGCGCGAGCGGATCTGGGCGGCGGGCGAGGTGGCGCCGTTCGTGAACGTCTACGTCGAGGGCGAGGACGTTCGCACGCTCGAGGGGCTGGAGACGCCGGTCGAGCGCGAGCAGACCGTGATCCTCCTTCCCGCCATGGCGGGTGGATAACGCGCTCGCGCCCAGCCTGCTCGACCTGATCGGCTCGACACCGCTCGTCGAGCTGCCACGTCTCTCTCCCGGGCCCGGCGTCCGCATGTACGCGAAGCTCGAGGGCCAGAACCCGACCGGGTCGATCAAGGACCGCGTGGCGAAGGCGATGATCGAGGCCGCCGAGGCCTCCGGCGAGCTCGAGCCGGGCCGCGAGCTGCTCGAGCCGACGAGCGGCAACACCGGCATCTCGCTCGCGCTGGTCGCCAGGCTGAAGGGATACCGGCTCACGTGCGTGATGCCCGAGAACGCGACCGCGGAGCGCCGGCGCCTGCTGCGGCTGTTCGGAGCCGCGATCGTCCTGTCGCCCGGGGAGGAGGGCTCGAACGGCGCCGTCCGGCGCGCACTCGAGCTGGCCGAGCGTGAGCCGCGCTTCTTCATGCCGTTCCAGTACGCGAACGAGGCCAACCCGCGGGCGCACTACGAGGGCACGGGCGCGGAGATCGCGGAGGCGCTCGACCGGGTCGACGTCCTCGTCGCCGGGCTCGGCACCGGGGGCACGCTGATGGGGACGGGCGACCGGTTGCGCGAGAGCTTCCCGGACGTCGTCGTCGCCGCGGCCGAGCCGCTGCCCGGCGATCCGGTCATGGGCCTGCGCTCGCTCGAGGACGGCTACGTGCCGCCGGTGCTCGACGTGACGAAGCTCGACCGCAAGCTGCTCGTCTCGAACGCGGAGTCCGTCGCCGGCCTGCGCGCCCTCCTCGACGCCGAGGGGATCTTCGCGGGCGTCTCGTCCGGCGCGGTGATCCACGTCGCCCGCCGGCTCGCGGCGGAGCTCGACGAGGGCGTCGTCGTTGCCGTGCTCGCGGACGGGGGCTGGAAGTACCTCTCCGCCGAGTTCTGGGACGCGCCGGACGTGGAGCGCTCGATGGAGCGCACCGTCTGGTGGTGATCCCGGCCCCGGTGCGGAAGGCCTTCGAGGAGCACGCGCGCGCGGAGGATCCGATCGAGGCCTGCGGGCTCCTCGTCCTCCGCGACGGAATCGCCGAGCGCTACGTCCCTGGCCGGAACGCCGCCGCCTCGCCCTACCGCTTCGAGCTCGAGCTCGACCCCGAGGCGTGGTTCCTCGAGGACGACGGCTACGAGCTCGCCGTGTTCCACTCGCACCTGTCGTCCCCGCCGCGGCCCTCCCGCACCGACGTCGAGAACATCGGCCTCTGGAAGGGCAGGCCGTACGTGATCCTCACGCTCCGGACCGGCGAGGTCGCCGCCTGGCGGATCGAGGACGGCGGGATCGCCGAGCTGCCCCTGGAGCGCTGAGCTCGAGGGCGACGTCCCGCGCGTGAGCGCGATCTCGTCCCGACCGGCCCTACCTGACCGTGAAGCTGCCCTTCATCGACGACGCGTGGGGGTCGCAGACGAACCGGTAGGTGCCGCGCTGGAGCGTGACCGTCCAGGTGCGGTTTCCCTTGGCGGCGACGCCGGTGGTCCTGTTCACTCCCGGCCCCTTGAGGTGGAAGTTGTGAGCGGTCGCCTTGTCCGCGATCGCGAACGCGTACTTGCCCGGCTTCAACGTCGTGACCTTCTTGGCGCCCTGCTTGAGCGAGATCGTGAACCCGGGGCCGACCGTGCCCGTCAGCTTCGGAATCGCCGCGGGCGCGGTCGCCGCGAGGGCGAGGGCCGCGGCGGAGGCGGCGAGCGCGAGGGAGGTGCGAGACATCCTTCTCCTTTGTCGGTGCGAGGGCATGGAGCCTTATACGCCGGGCGGCGCCTTCCGGATTGATACTAGTGCTCGTGATCGTCCGTACCGTCCGCGGCGACATCGAGCCCGAGCGGCTGGGCTCCTGCGACGCGCACGAGCACTTCTTCCTCGAGACCCCGATCCAGCCCGGAGACGGGTTCCTCGACGAGGACAAGGCGATCGAGGAGGCACGGACGCTCGCCGCCGCCGGGGCGTCCGCCGTCGTCGACTGGACCCCGATCGGGCTCGGGCGGGACCTCGCCGGACTCGCGGCCGTGTCCGAGGCGACGGGACTCCACGTCGTGGCCGCCACCGGGCTCCACCGGGACGCGCACTACGGCGACGGCGACCCGCTCCGAGCAGAGCCTGCCGAGCGGCTGGCCGAGCGCTTCGTGGTCGACCTGACGGGTGGGGGGATCCGCTGCGGTGCGATCAAGCTCGGGGCGAGCTACCACGTGGTCACGCCGTTCGAGGCGAGGGCGTTCGTGGCGGGCGCGGAAGCACACGCGCGCTCCGGCGCTCCCGTCTGCGTCCACACCGAGCACGGAACGCACGGCCTCGCGATCGTCGAGCGGCTGGGCGCGCTCGGCGTCGCGGCCGACTCGATCGTGCTCGCGCACCTCGACCGGAACCCGGACGCCGGCGAGCACGCCGAGACGGGAGCGACCGGGGCGTGGCTCCAGCTCGACGGGCCCGGCCGAACGAAGTACTGGCCCGACTCGACGATCCTCGCGCTGATCTCCGACCTGGCAGAGCGGGGGCTGGCCGGCCGGCTGCTCCTCGGCGGCGACACGGGCCGCCGGTCGTCCATGCGCGCGTACGGCGGCGGCCCCGGGCTCGACTACGTGTTCGCCCGCTTCAAGCCTCGCCTGGAGCGCGAGCTCGGTCAGCCGCTGTCGGACACGATCTTCGTCGCGAACCCCGCGCGCGCGTTCGCGTTCGAGCCCCGCTAGAACGTCTCGCGGACGCGCCGCGCGCCCTCGACCATGTTCCGCAGCTTCGGGAACGCGGCCCACCGCGCCGTCTGCGAGAGCCCGCAGTCGGGCGCCACGCTCAGGCGCTCCGGCGCGGCGTAGCGCAGGCAGGCGCGGATCCGCTCCTCCACGTCCTCCGGGGTCTCGACGTAGGAGCTCTTGACGTCGACGACGCCCACGGCGACGTCCTTGACCGCGGCGATGGTCTCGATCAGCTCGAGCTCGGCGAGCTCGCGGCTCGCCATCTCGAGGTGCAGCTCGTCGACGGCGAGCTCGAGGAAGGCCGGGAACATCGGCGCGTAGCGGCGCCGCGCCACGGCGCGCCCCTTGTAGTTCCCGAAGCAGAGGTGCGTGCCGAGAGTGCAGCGGCCGACGACGGGCTCGACCGTGCGGTTGAAGATGTCGACGAGGCGAGCAGTGTCCTCGCGGTCGGCGTAGCAGCTCATCGAGGGCTCGTCGACGGCGACGAGGCCGCAGCCCGCCTCGACGAGACGCTCGAGCTCGGTCCGCACGATCGGGACGAGCGCCTCCGTGACGGCGTGCCGGTCGGGGTAGACCGCATTCGGCTCGATCCGGCCGGCGAGCGTGTACGGGCCCGGCACGCTCGCCTTGAGGAGGGGGCCCGCAGGCGCCAGCGCGCACAGCCGCTCGAACTCCTCCACGACGCCGAGGCCGCGCGGTGCCGCGAGCTCCCCCACCAGGCGGTGCCGTCCGCGCTGGTCGTGCGCCGGCGGGCCGAGGCGGCGGCGCGGCTCCCGCTCGAGCTCGAGCCCGTCGAGGTACGCGTAGAACGAGAGGTTGAAGTCGAAGCGGCCCTGCTCGCCGTCCGTGATCACGTCGAGGCCGGCGCGAACCTGATCGCCGATCGCAACCGCGACCGCGTCGCGCGCGAGCTCCTCTCGGTCGTCCGGCCCGAACGCCTCGGGGTGAGCCGCGGCAAACTCGAGTCAGCCCGGAAGCGGAT
>JBOHAW010000101.1:0-16970 GCA_050697975.1 Gaiellaceae bacterium | reverse complement strand
CGTTCGGGAGCGTCGCGCCCGCGTTGAGCACGACGCCGGCGGCCGCGAAGCTGGCGCGAGCGGCCGCGACGGGCTCGCCGTCGAGCCTCGCGAGGTACACGGCCGAGTCCGTCTGGGCCAGCTCGTGACGGGCGTCCGACCGCTCGAGTGCCCGCGCCTCCTCGGGGGTGCCGAAGGCTTCGTGAAAGATGCCGACCGCCGCCAGGTAGTCCTCGACCGTCTCGGCGCGTGCGACCTCGATGCCCGCCGGGCCGGGCGGGGGTGCCTCGGTCAGCACCATCCCGATCGCGAGCGGCTCGGCGTCGGGAATCATCCCGAGCGCCTGGAGCCGCTCGGCCAGATCGGCGGGCGTGGCCGAGTCCCCGACCTCCCACGTGGACGCCGGTCGGTCGAGCCGGCGAAGCAGGTCGCGCACGTCCGCGACGACGGACTCGACCTCCTCGTCGCGCAGGCGAAAGCGCTGCACGACCGTCGACCAGGGCTGGCGCGACCTGCCGAGGTAGACGACGAAGCGGGGGTCCTCGAGCCGCTGCTGCCCGTAGCCGAGCGGGGTATAGGCATTCGAGTTCTCCGCGAGCTCGTGGAGCATCAGTGCGGCCAGGCGGCGGCCAGCTTGCGGCGCGTCTCCTGCAGGTGCTCGGGCAGCACCTTGACGTCGGCCAGCACCGGCATGAAGTTCGTGTCGCCGGCCCAGCGCGGGACGACGTGCAGGTGCACGTGGTCGGCGACGCCCGCGCCGGCGATGCGGCCCAGGTTCCAGCCGAGGTTGTAGCCCTCGGGCGCGAACGTGTCGGCCAGCGCCGCCAGGCCGCGGGTGGCGAGGCGGTGCACCTCCAGCGCCTCCTCGTCCGTCAGCTCGCCCAGCTCGCCCGTGTGCCGCGCGGGGGCGACCATCAGGTGGCCGGACGCGTACGGGAACTTGTTCAGGACAACGAGGGCACGCTCGCCGCGATGGACGACGAGGCGCTCCTCGTCGTCGTCGCCGTCGCGCGCCAGGCAGAACACGCAGCCGGGCTGCTCGTCCGCGGCCTGAACGTACTCGAGCCGCCACGGCGCCCAGATCTGGCGGGTCATGTGCGAGACCCTACTCAGGTTGACGTTTGATGTACCGGCCTATACAACCGAACCTCCGAAACGTAGAAGAAGGGAGGGGGTCTGATGCGTTCCACCGGATTACTCGTCGGCGTGCTCTGCGCTCTCGCACTCCTGCTCAGCGGTGCGGCAGGCGCCAAGGGTACGAAGTCGTTCACGGATGCGACCGGTGACGCCGGTGCCGGCGCCGCCGACATCACGGTCGTCGTCGTCTCGAACGACGACAACGGACTGCTCACGTTCGCGGTCACGTTTGCGAACCCGGCCCTCCTCTCGGGAGAGAACTTCGCCATCATCCCGATCAACTCCGACAAGAACGCGAGCACGGGACGGTCCGGAGACGGCGCCGACTACCTGATCGTCTTCGACGGGTCCGCGCATGCGTTCGCCCGCTGGAATGGCGCGGCGTTCGAGCCGGTCACCGTCACGACGCTCAGTCGAACGGGGGCCACGACCCTCTCCATCAGCAACAAGGACATCGGGGGCTCGAACGCGTTCGACTTCTACCTGGTCTCGTTCGGGCCCGGCGAAGCTGTGGATCTCGCGCCGGACGGCGAGGCCGTCTGGAGCTACGACCTTCGCTTCAAGCCGGAGCTCGAAGCCGTCGCGGCGAGGTTCAGCCCGGCGGCGCCGAAGGCCGGCAAGGCATTCGCCGTCACACGGGTCTCGGTCGGCCTGGCAACCGGCGAGACCGTGCAGCCGAGCTCTTACACCTGCCAGGCACGGCTCGCCGGCAGAGTGCTCCGGCCGATCGGCCGCTGCCGCTGGATGGTTCCGGCCAACGCCAAGCGCAAGCGGCTCACGGTGATCATCACTGTCACGTACGAGGGTGTGAAGGAAGCCTTCGACCCGTTCGCCTTCAGGGTGCGCTAGAGCTCGAGGTCCTCGTTGCGGCGGCCCGGCCCGACCGGGCCGCCGAACGACGACCGGAACCGGACCGAGAGCGCCAGTCCGACCGCGCCCGCGGCGAGCAGGCAGACGGCCACGGTCCACAGCCAAGTGGCGGTGGAGGGCGGGTACGGGCGGTCATATGCGTGCCAGGCGACGGCCGTCCCGATCGAGAGCGCCAGCGCGCTGAGCGCGAAGCCCATCAGAACCAGTCGCGCCGCTTGAAGAAGACGAGCAGCACGAGGAGCGTGAGGAGCTGGCTGCCGACGCCGAGGACGAGGAAGGCGGTCAGACCGCCGATGGTTTCGACAAGCCAGCCGAAGTTCTGCCCGAAGAAGCCCGCGACGAAGCTGAGCGGCAGAAAGACGGTGGCGATCACGGCCAGCTGCTTCATCACCACGTTCATGCGGTTGGAGGAGGCCGACAGGTAGACGTCGATCGCGGCCGTCATCGTCTCGCGCGTGGTCTCCATCATCTCGGAGAGGCGGATCAGGTGGTCGTAGACGTCGCGGAAGTAGCGCTCGTCCTCGCGCGTCATCCCCGGAAGCTCCACCGCTCCGGCGGCCAGGCGCCCGATCAGATCGCGCTGCGGCAGGATCACCTTGCGCAGGTGCGCGAGGCGGCGCCGCATGGTGAACACGTCCTGGAGGTGCGCCTGCTTGGGCTCGCTCAGCAGGCCGTCCTCGATCAGCTCGAGCCGTTCGTCGAACCGTCCCAGCGCGGGGAAGAAGCTGTCGACGAGACTGTCCGAGACGTGGTACAGCATCGACGCACTGTCACACCTGAGGTCGCGACCGACCTCGTAGTGGCGGTGGAGCTCGTCGAGTCCCGGCGCCTCGTCCCGGCGCAGGGAGACGAGAAAGCGCTCCGAGAGGTGGCAGTGCACCTCGACGAGCCCGTCCTCGTCCGGGGCGTGCCCGTACAGAACCAGGAAGACCACGTCGTCGTACTCCTCCCACTTCGGGCGCTGGCCGAAGTGGAGCGAGTCCTCGATCGCAAGCGGATGGAGGCCGAGCGTCTGGCGCAGGAGGTCGAGCTGCGCCTCGGTCGGTCGGTGCAGGTCGAGCCAGAAGAATCCCCCCTCGAGCCGGCGCTCGAGATCGGCTCGGTCGAGTTCGGTCTCCGCCGCCCCGGTGCGATCGACGACCCGGCAGGTCACTAGAGAAAGCGCTTGAGCCGGAAGAAGGTGACGAGCCCGACGGCGACGGCGACCATGAACGCGATGATGACCCAGAACGCCCCGCTCGTGCCCTCGCCCGGGTAGAGGACGTTCATGCCGAAGATGCCGCTGACCAGGGTCAGGGGCAGCACGATCACGCTGAAGACGGTCAGCACCCGCAGCACGTCGTTCTGTTTGTGCGAGATCACCGACTCGTTCGTGTCCTCGAGCGCCTCGACGACCTCCTTGTAGTTGTCGAGCAGGTCCCAGATGCGCTCCGAGGCGTCGACGATGTCGTCGAAGTACTCCTCCAGCGTCTCGGGCAGGTAGCGCTCGGTATAGCGGTCGAGCAGGCGCAGCGTCGAGCGCTCGGGCTTGATGATCTTGCGGTACGAGATGATCTCCTGCTTCACGTTGGAGATGTCGCGGACGACCTCCTCGGAGCGGCCTTCGAACATCTCGTCCTCGATGCGGTCGAGCTTGTGGCCGATCTTGTCCAGGATCGGGAAGCAGTAGTCGAAGAGGTCGTCGAGGATGTGGTAGAGCAGGTAGCCCGAGCCCTTGCCGAACAGCTCGGCGCGGAGGTCCTCGTCGTCGCGGCAGCGCCCGAACAGGCGCGAGACGGGGAGGAGCTCGACGTTCGGCAGCGTGACGAGAAAGTCCGGCCCGATGAAGAGGTCGAGCTCGGCGGCGTTCAGACGCTGGATCGCCTTGTCGTAGGCCGGGAAGTGGAGGACCATGAAGACGTACTCCGGGTACTCGTCGATCTTCGGCCGCTGGCGCTTCGAGAGCACGTCCTCGAGGTCGAGCGCGTGCCAGCCGAAGCGCTCGGCGAGGCCGGCGACGGCCTCCTCGTCGAACGAGTCGAGGTGAACCCAGGTGAGACCGTCCGCGGAGAGCTCGGCGAGGCGCGGCTCAGGCCGCGCGGCGACGTCGCTCGCGACGCGGCCTCGGGGACGCTTGATGCGCGGGAGGCTGGGCATCCGTACTGAGCGGGTCGTCTTGAGTCATCGTCGGCATCTCGTTCGGGATTCTACCCGGGTCCCCTGCGCTACTCGGGCTGCGCCGCCAGGCGGGAGGACGGTGTCAGGCGCACGCGCCCGGGCAGCGCACGCTCGAGGGCCAGGGAGGCAAGGCCCGCCGCGAGGCACACGGCGGCCGCGCCGAGCCACAGTGCGTGCGGGGACGACTGGAGCACGAAGCCTCCGATCGCCGGCCCGATCGTGAACCCGATCCCCCAGGAGAACGCGGACAGGGCCATGTAGCGCCCGATCAGCCGGTGATCGGCGAGGTCGGCGACGAGCGGCGCCTGCACCGTCCCGTGCAGGCACTCGCCGACCGCGAAGACGGCGAGCGCGAGCGCGAGGACTGCGAACGCGGTCGTTCCCGAGAGGAAGGCGCCGCCGGCGGGGACGAGCAGCCACGCCGCGGCCCAGACGACGCCGAGCAGCGTCAGCGTCCGCATCCGCCTTCTGCCCTCGAGCGACCTGGCGATCGGCAGCTGCGCGAGCACGATCACGGCCGTGTTCACGAACCAGATCGCGCCGATGCCGGCCTCGCTGACCCCGGCCTCGTTCTTCACGTACACGGGAAACGTCTCGAGCTGCGCCATGCCGGCCGTGATGAACACGACGTTGACGGCGAGCACTCCCACGAAGACGCGGTTGCGGAAGACGTCGGCGTACCGGCCGGGGCGCTCGCCGGCACCGTCGCGTCTCGCCCGGGGCGGATCCGGCACGAGCGCGAGCGCCCCGATGAAGACGAGGAACGTGGCCGCGTCGAGGAGGAAGAGGACGGTGAACGTGGTCGGGTTCGACGTCGTCGCGATCAGGCCGCCGGTCAGTCCGCCGAGCCCGATTCCGAGATTCATCATCACGCGTTGCAGCGCGAAGGCCTGGTGCCGCTTCTCAGGCGGCGTCAGGCCGGCGATCAGGCTCGACTGGCTCGGCCAGAAGCCGCCGTTGCCGACGCCCGCGACCGCGGAGGCGAGGAAGCCCTGCCACGCGACGTCGACGAGGGGATAGCTGCCGAACCCGACCGCCAGGAAGAGCAGAGACAGCGCGAGCGTCCGGCGGCCGCCGACGCGATCGATCAGCGTACCGATCAGCGGGCCGGCGACGAGGCCGACGGCCGCGTTCGTGCCGACGATCAGGCCGGCGGTGCCGAGGTCGATCCCGCGGACGTTGTGGAGGTAGATGAAGAGGAAGGGGATCGCCAGCCCGTTGCCGAAGGAGTTCGCGAGCCCACCCGCCTGCAGGGTCTGGACCGAGCGGGGCAGGCGCGGGTTGAGACTGCGTACGTAGGCGGCGAAGGGCTTCACCGCCCCGGAGCGTAGTGTCTAAGTGGCTAGGGACGGAGGCGCCAGAAGTCGCCCGTCAGGCCGATTCCGGCGAAGACCGCCTCGGCCTCCTCGGGCGTCGCCCGCCGCCAGTCGGGCGAGAGCTTGTCCGCGTACCATGCCCGGCCGAGCTGCCAGGCCTGCTCGAGGCTGAAGACGGCTCCCGGTTCGACGTTCCGTGTGCGGCACCAGCGCTCGACGTGCTCTTCCGAGCGGAAGGCCAGCATCGTCGATCAGGTGTAGCCGATGTTGTCCCACCAGCGCCGCGCCGGCACCGCGAAATGGGCGACCCCCTCGGCCGGCTGGAGCGAGCCGTTCGCGACGCGCAGCTCGAGCGGCTCGCTGCAGTCGGGGCACGACGTCGAGATCGTCGCGTCCTCCCCGAGCATCGCCGGGATGCCGAAGGCGTCCCAGATGCACGTCCCCCACCAGGAGCCGCGCTCAGTAGCGACCCGGAACGAGGTCGGGAACGCACTGAGCGGATTCGCCATCCAGATGTTGAGCGTCCCGGGCGCGAAGACAAGGACGTGGCTCGCCTCGAGCCGGCGGAAGGCGGCCTCGACCTCCCCCCGGGAGCGTCCGAGCGCCTCCGCGGTCTGCGCCACCGTCGGCGGCTCACACCGCTCGAGGAAGTGCCGGTAGACGAATATGCGGACGTCGCGGTCGAAGACCTCCGTCGCGTCCATGGCACATCGAATACCGCGTTCCGGCCGCGGTCAAGGCCGGCCGCTCTCGGTCGGGGTCTTACTTCTTCGCCGTCTTGACCCGGTCGACGAGCTTCGCGATCCGCTCCGTTGCACCGGCCAGCTTCTCGTCCCGCTGCGCGGGGGTGAGCCTGCCCGCGGCGACCAGCCGGTCGAGCCTGGTCCTGACGGCGTCGAGCAACGCTGCCTTGAGTCCCTCGACCGTCTTGCCCCGTCCGACCGCGACCTGCGCCAGGGACCGGCCGGCACGAAGCTCCCTCGCGAGCGCCTTCGGCTCCAGCTCGACGTAGGCAGCGGCGGCCTTCAGGAGCCCGCCCTTGGCCTTGTGCTTCCCGCGGCGCTTGACGCCCGTGCTGTCGAGCAGCCGGTCGATGCGCGCCTCCAGGCGCTCGAGGAGCTGCGCCTTGCGCTCGGCCGTCAGCCCGGAGCGCGCGTCCAGCCGCGCCTTCGCGGCGTCGAGCAGCGCCTGCCTGAGGCCGGCCCGCGTCTTGCCGTGCACCTCGGCCGCCCGCGCGAGAGACTTGCCCGCCCGCAGCTCGGCCATGAGCTGGCGAAGCTCGATGCCCATGTACCCGGCGGCGACCTTCAGCAGTCCTGCGTTCGCCTTCGCGCGTCCCTTGGCGCCGGCATCCTGGCTGGCGACGAGCGCGCCTCCGGCGCCGACGAGGGTCAGCGCGAGGGCGAGGGCGATGAGGAGGCGGCGTGGGTGCGAGCGCATCGGGAACTCCTTTTCCGTGGACGGGCCGGAGCGGGCCACCGTACCAACGTCCCATTCGAGGGGTGTAAAACCCCGGGGTTGTGCGCGATCCCTTCCTGCTCGACCCCGACGTCGTCTTCCTGAACCACGGTTCCTACGGCGCGTGCCCGGCGTCCGTGCTCGAGGAGTACAGGCGGTTCCAGCACGAGCTCGAGCGGCGGCCGGTCGAGTTCCTCGCGCGCCGCCTCGACGGGCTGCTCGGTGAGACGAAGGCGGCGCTGGCGGCATTCGTCGGCGCAGAGCCCGCGGATCTCGTCCTCGTCCCGAACGCGACCACGGGGCTGAACGCCGTCATCCGCTCGCTGCGGCTCGGCCCCGACGACGAGGTGGTGACGACCGCGCACGAGTACGGCGCGATCGAGCGCGTCTGGGAGTTCGTGGGCGCTCGGCTCGTGCGTGCCGACCCCGGCGAGGTCGTCGGGGCGTTCGGCGCCCGCACGCGCGCGGTCTTCGTCAGCCACGTCACCTCGCCCACGGCGCTCGTGCTGCCCGTCGAGGAGATCTGCCGCGCGGCCCGGGAGGCCGGTCTGCTCTCGATCGTCGACGGCGCGCACGTCCCCGGCCAGCTCCCGCTCGACCTGGCGTCGCTGGGGGCGGACGTCTACGCCGGGAACTGCCACAAGTGGCTCTGCGCTCCGAAGGGCTCGGCGTTCCTCTGGGCGCGACCCGAGCACCAGGCGTGGATCGAGCCGCTGGTCGTCAGCTGGGGCTGGAGCGCGAACGGGAGCTTCGCGGAGCGGCACGGCTGGCAGGGCACACGCGACCCGGCCGCGTTCCTGGCCGTCCCGGCAGCGATCGAGTTCCATCGCACGCTCGATCTCGAACGGTGCCGCCGGCTCGCGACGGAGACGCGCCGCCGCCTCGCGCAGGCAGGCTTCGCACCGCTCCCCGGCACGCCGGCGCCGCAGATGGTCGCGGTCGAGCTCCCGCCGGGCGACGCGGACGCGCTCCAGCGCCGGCTCTACGACGAGCACCGGATCGAGGTGGTGGTGCGGGAGTGGGAGGGCCGGCGGCTGCTGCGCGTCTCGATTGCGCCCTACAACGAGCTGGAGGACGTCGAGCGGCTGCTCGCGGCGCTTGAGAAGATGCCGCTCGGATGACGACGACGGAGGAGCGGCGCGACGCCCTGGTCGAGCGGCTGTTCGGCTCGGTGCTCGGCTTCGGGGACGTCTACGGCGTCTACATCGGCGACCGGCTCGGCCTGTACGACGCGCTGGGCGAGCTCGGGGACGCCAGTGCGGGTGAGCTCGCCGCTCGCACGGGCACGCACGGGCGCTACGTCCGCGAGTGGCTCGAGCACCAGGCCGTGACCGGGATCGTCGAGGTCGACGACGCGGGACGCGGCGCGGAGGAGCGGCGCTACCGGATCCCGCCCGGCCACGACGAGGTTCTGCTCGACCGCGACAGCCTCAGCTACATGACCGCCTTCGCGCGCATGATGGTCGGCATGGCCGGCCCGCTCCCCGCCGTCCTCGACGCCTTTCGCTCGGGCGACGGCGTGCCGTACGCCGACTACCCCGCGGACTTCTGCGAGGGGCAGGGCGACCTGAACCGGGTCCTGTTCGTCAACCTGCTCGGCAGCGAGTGGCTGCCGTCGATCGCCGACGTCGACGCCCGGCTCGAGGCCGACCCGCCCGCCCGCGTCGCGGACGTCGGCTGCGGCGTCGGCTGGTCGAGCATCGCGATCGCCCGCGCCTACCCGAAGGTCAGCGTGGACGGGATCGACCTCGACGAGGCCTCGATCGAGTTCGCCCGCGGGAACCTGGCCGGGACGGACGTGGAGGATCGCGTGCGCTTCGAGGTGCGCGACGCCGCCGACGAGGCACTGTCTGGCCGCTACGACCTCGTCACGGTGTTCGAGGCGGTCCACGACATGTCCCGCCCGGTCGAGGCGCTCCGGGTCATGCGCGGCCTCCTCGCCGAGGGCGGGAGCGTGCTCGTCGCCGACGAGCGGGTCGAGGAGTCCTTCAGCGCGCCCGGCGGCGACTTCGAGCGGCTCGCGTACGGCTGGAGCGTCCTGCACTGCCTGCCGGTCGGCATGGCCGAGCAGCCCTCGGCGGCGACGGGCACCGCCATGCGACCGGAGACGCTGCGTGGGTACGCGCTCGAGGCGGGCTTTCGCGAGGTCGAGATCCTCCCGATCGAGCACGACTTCTGGCGCTTCTATCGTCTGCGCCCCTAAGAACCTCTAACGCAATGACGCGCGCCACCGGTGGATGATCGTGTCGAAGCCGCGACCTGCTCGGCGTAGCCAACGCCGTCGGCGAGTTCCGTGAAGGTCTTGCCGTCGTAGAGACCCGGGGCGTGAACGACGCGTCCGGCAGCGCAGAGTTCATCGACGAAGGAGAGGCACCCCGGCCATCAGTCCCTGCAGGATGGACGCGCAGAAGCTGAGCCACGTCGGTTGCGGCCTACCCCGCGCAACATTCGCCGAACGGCGTTCCGCGGCGGTCAACGCGTTCGGGATTCCTCAGACGTTGATCACGATCTTCCCTTGCGCGTGTCCTTCGCCCATGTACCGGAGAGCGTCGGCGACTTGGCCGAGCTCGTAGCGCTTCTCCACGACCGGCTTCACCTTTCCGGACTCGAGCAGCTCCCGCAGGACACCCATGTCCGGCCGATTGAGCTTCGCGATGCAAAACACGGCCTTCTGGCTGCCCCGCCAGGCCGCGAGCCGCACCCTGATGACGTGGCCGAGAGGCCCGAGAAGAGGATTCGGCTTCGGTGCTCCGACTATGACGAGCGTCGCATGCGGGTTCATCACACGCCTGTATCGCGACCACGATTTGGTCCCGGAGACGTCCAGGATCACGTCGTAGCGCTCGCCGCCTCGAGTGAAGTCCTCCCGCGTGTAGTCGATCACGCGATCGGAGCCGAGCGATCGGGCCTGCTCGACATTCCGCGTGCTGCAGACGGCCGTTACCTCTGCACCAAGCGCTTTGGCGATCTGCACGGCGAATGTGCCCACCCCGCCGGAGGCGCCGTTGACGAGGACCTTCTGTCCCGGCTGAAGCTGCCCGTGGTCGCGCAGACCCTGGAGCGCGGTGAGCGCTGCGACAGGCACAGCCGCCGCCTCCTCGAACGTCAGGTTCGCCGGCTTCCGCCCGACTCCCATCCGCACGCAGACGTACTCGGCGAACGATCCGGTGCTCGCGCCGAATACGTCGTCACCCGGCTGAAGGTCCGTGACGTCCGTCCCGACCGCTTCCACCGTTCCCGCGAAATCACAGCCGGTGAGGCGGGACTTCGGCCTGCGCAGGCCCGTCAACGGGCGGGCGATCCACGGCGTGCCCGTCACGCCGTACCAGTCCACTTGGTTCACCGAACAGGCGCGCACTCGCACTAGGACGCCGTCATCCGCGAGCTCCGGCTGCTCGACCTCCTGGAGCTCCAGGAGGTCGGGGCCGTACTTGTCGCAGACGATCGCCTTCATCGTGGTCGCCCGCTCCGTCGCTATCGCTGCCACAAGCCTCTCTCCTTCGTACAGTGTAAACTTACGACGTAAGATATAAGTACGACGTAAGTTTTGTCAATGGCCACGAAGACAGAGCCTCGCCTCCCCCTCAGCCGGGACCGGATCCTGCATGCTGCCCTCGAGCTCGCCGACAAGGGCGGGATCGAGTCGCTGACCATGCGCAAGCTCGGCCAGGCGCTCGGGTTCGAGGCGATGTCGCTCTACCACCACGTCGCCGACAAAGACGACGTCCTCGACGGCATTCTCGACCTCGTCCTCGCCGAAAGCGAGCCGCCTTCGCCGGCAGGCGACTGGGACGCGGCAATACGAACGAGCGCGATCTCCGTGCACGAAGCTCTCCGCCGGCACCCATGGTCGTGCACCCTGCTGATGTCGCCCAAACACGCCCGCCCCGCACGGGCGCGATACATGGACTTGCTCCTTGGACGGCTGCGCGAAGCCGGCTTCTCTGCCGAGACGACGTACAACGCCTACCACGTCCTCGACGGACACATCTTCGGCTTCTCGCTCTGGGAGACGAGTCACACCTACACGCCAGAGGAGGCCTCGAACCTTGCGGCGAAGTTCGCGCAGACGATCACCGCCGATGCGTTTCCGCACCTCTATGAACACGCCCAGCAGCACTTCAGCGAAGGCCCCCACCACGAGGTGCGCGCGTTCGAGTTCGCGCTCGATCTGATCGTCGACGGCCTCAAGAAGATCCGCGACACGGCCTGACGTCGGTTCGTGTCGTAGCGGCGAAAAGTGGAGGCGGCGGCTATGGCGGCGCCACGATTCCGGACGACCGTATTGTCGAAATCAGCGAAAGGGACGCTGCGAACTTCCTCCGAGACGGGTCGTCCTTGGTATACTTACATTTGTAGCCAAGTAAGGAGAATGCGATGGACGTCTCGGCGCGGCTCACATCGAAAGGGCAGATCACGATTCCGAAGCCGGTCCGCGACGCGCTCAAGCTCAAGGAGGGCGATCAGGTGCTCTTCCGCGTGCTCGAAGGCGAGAAGGCGATCCTCGCGCGAACGCCGAACCTGCTCGACCTCGCCGGCAGCGTCCCAGTGCCGCCGAAGCTGCGCGGCGTGCCGTGGGAGGACATCCGTCGGCGCGCGTGGGCGTCGCAGGCCCGCGATTGACGGCCTTCGTCGACTCGAACGTTCTCGTCCGCCACCTGACCGGAGAGCCGCCAGACCAGGCGTCGCGCGCGGGCGATGCGCTCCGGAGCGGCGAGACGCTCGTCCTCGTCGACTTGATCGTCGCCGAGGTCGTGTTCGTCCTCGAGTCCGTTTACGAGGTCGACCGACCGCGCGTCGCAGAGCTCGTGCGAGCGATCCTCAGCTTCCCGGCCGTCAGCGTCGTGGATACGCCGCTCCTGCTCCGCACGCTCGAGCTCTACGAGGATCTACGAATCCACTTCGCGGAGGCGTACCTCGCCGCGTGCGCCGAGCACTCCGGTCTCGGGCGCGTCATGTCGTTCGACCGCGATCTCAGCCGTATCCCCACGATCGAGCGGGTTGAGCCAGGCCGCTGACAGGGCGCGCTCATCAGTCCGCCGAGACGGCCCACGGTGCCCTCGCTCATGCCGAGCAGCGCCGCGATGGTCGCGTAGTCCATGTCCGCGTTCCACGCCTCACAGCCACGCCTCCAGCGTGCCCTCGCCTCGATAGCTGTCCCGCTTGCGGATCGCGCTCGCCACGCCCTCCTGCACCGCGTCCCTCGCGGCGTCGACGTCACCGAGATACGCCGTCGCCGTGCGCACGAACGCTTTGAGCTCGGCGCGGTACACGCGCTCGAGCTCCGACAATGTTCTTTCTACCCTGCGCCTCACTCACACGGTACGACGGAGCTGCGACCGAAAACCTTTAGAGAAACGATCAACCGTGCAGGTTCCCGCTGCGCGCCGACAGTCGGGATGCGCCTGGCAGGAATCGAACCTGCGACCTCGCGCTCCGGAGGCGCGCGCTCTATCCCCTGAGCTACAGGCGCGGGGCCCCGGGAGTGTAGCGGGGGCCGCCGGGAAGGCGACCCCCGCCGGTCGTGCTAGGCGCGGAAGTACAGGTAGCTGTCCTGCATCCGGGCGCTCTGGCCCGGCGTGAACTCGAAGTAGCACGCGTCGTAGGAGTAGTCCATGTAGTTGTGGATCGGATCGAGACCCGGTTCATTCACGCACGTGTCCTTCGTCCCGTCGGCCGGGCAGCCGCTCGTCGGCACCTTCATCGCCGGCGTGTCGGCGACGAAGTCGCCGTTCGCGTTGCAGCCGCCGTAGAACGTGTGCTCGAGGTTGAGCCAGTGTCCGGCCTCGTGCACGGCGGTGAGGCCGAGGTCGTACCGGCCCTCGTAGCGCGTCGACGTGTGGACCATCGACTCCCAGTCGACGACGATCCCGTCGAGGTACTGCCGCGACGGCGTCAGCCCTGGCAGGTAGGCCCAGCCGAGGTAGGGACCCGCGGTCGTCGAGTAGTAGTTGAGCGTGCCGAGCCCGCCGCGGGTGAGCGCCTTCTTCATCGCGCGCTCGTCCGGCGAGCCGGGACCCGCGTTGAACCAGTCGGCGTTGACGCTGCGGGTGACGCCGGCGAGCGTGAACTTGAAGCCCGTCTTGGCGCCGCCGTAGAAGCCACTGAAGCTGAGGTTCATGACCGCGATCTGCTCGTCGATCTGGGCCTGCGTGACATTCCCGACGACGCCGTCCGGGCTGACGACGTGGAAGTACACCGGAATCGTGGCCTTGAACCTCGGCCCGCCCTTGCCCCTGGCGCTCTCGGGCAGGGCCTCGTAGGTTTCGTTCAGCACCGGCTCGCGAGCGTCGTCTCCGCGTGCGGCCGCCGCCGAGTTGGTGAGTGTGCTGAGGCTGTCGAACAGTCCGCACTCGTCGGCGTGCGCCGCCCCCGGTGCGGCGGCCGCCGGCGAGACTGAGAGCGCCGCCACGAGCGCCGCCATGACCGCGACGCCGGTGAAACCCAGCGTCTTCGTCCTTCCCTTCATCCCGATCCCCCTCTGGTCAGCAACGGGCCGACCCGAAGGCCGGCCCGTTTCGGTTGTGTTGTCCTCGTGCGAGCGCCTACGAGCCGTTGTAGCCGTGCTGGACGCGCCAGTGCAGGTACTGCTTCTGTGACCGCGCGCTCTGGCCCGCCGTGAACTCGGTGTAGCAGGGGTCGTCCGAGTAGTCCATGTAGTTGTGGATCGGATCGAGCCCGACTTCCGGGCACGTGTCCTTGCCGGCCGGGCAGCCGCTCGTCGGCACGGACATCGCGGGCGTGTCGTCCACGTAGTCGCCGTGGCCCTGGCAGCCCTGCTCGAACGTGTGCGCGAGCCCGAGCCAGTGACCGACCTCGTGCGTGGCCGTGAAGCCGAGGTTGAAGCCCTCGATGAATCCGCCCGGCATCGATCCGTAGTGGATCACGACGCCGTCGAGCACCTGGTACTGCTGATAGACAACGATGCTCGGGTAGTAGGCGAAGCCGAGGAAGCCGGCCGCCGTGTTCGAGTAGATGTTGAGCGCGGTCGCGTCGCCCTGCTTGAGGGCGGACTTCATCGCCACCTCGGCCGCGAACGTCTCGAGCGCGAACCACTCCGCGTTGTCGGTGTAGTCGAGCCCCTTGAGGACGAAGCGGAAGCCCGTGTCGGCGCCGCCGCGGAAACCGCCGAGCGTGGTGTTCAGGACGGTGATCTGCTCCTTCACGGTGGACTTGGACACGGAGCCCGTGCGCCCGTCCGTGATCACGTGGAAGTACACCGGGATCGTCGCCGTGAACGAGCTCGAGACCTTCGGCTCGGATCCGGAGATCTCGGTGCTGTCGGCGATGCCGCGGCGCACGAGCTCGGTGCGCCCGCCGCGGGCCGTGCCCGTCGTCGAGAGCGCGCCGAGCGAGCCGAAGACGTCGCCGTGCGCGTCCCAGTTGCAATACATCGTGGGCCTGGCCGCCGGCCCCGCCACCGCGCTCGGCGAGGCCGTCGCGGCCACGACGGCCACGAGCGTCGCGGCGAGCGAGAACGTCAGCCAGCGACGCTGGTTCCTACCCTGCATGTCGTTCCTCCCCGTCTGGTTGCCCCTGCCCTCGAGGGGGAGGGTAACCGGAAGCGATCGAGAGTTCAATACCGCATTACGCTTCGCGCGTGGAGCTGTCGGCCCGCATCACGACCCTGCGCCTCGCCGAGACGTTCGTGATCGCCCGCGAGTCGGCCGACGAGGCCGAGGTCGTCCAGGTCGACCTCCGGCACGACGGCGTCAGCGGCTTCGGCGAAGCGGCGCCGATCGAGCGGTATCACGAGTCGGCCGCCTCGGCGCTCGCCTTCGTCCGGGAGCACGCAGGCCTGCTCGGCGACGACCCGTTCGCCCTCGAGGAGATCGGCGAGCGGCTCGCACGGGTGCCGGGCGAGCAGGCCGCGAAGGCCGCGCTCGATGCGGCCCTGCACGACCTTTGCGGAAAGCTGCTCGGCGTACCGGTGTTCCGGCTCCTCGGCCTGAGGCGGGACGGGCCGCCGACGTCGTGGACGCTCGGGCTCGGCGACCCCGACGAGACGGCCCGCAAGGCCGAGCGCGCCCGCGGGCGCTTCCGGCGGCTGAAGCTCAAGCTCGGCGGCCGCGACGGGCTCGACGTCGAGCGCGTGCGGGCGGTGCGCTCCGTCACCGACGTCCCCATCCAGGTGGACGTGAACGAGTACTGGTCGCTGGAGGAGGCGCTCGACGCGCTGCCTCAGCTCGCCGCCCTCGGGGTCGAGTACTGCGAGCAGCCCCTGCCGGAAGGCGACGCCGGCGGTGCCGAACTGAAGGTGCGCTCGCCGATTCCCATCTACGTCGACGAGGACTGCCACACGCTCGCCGACGTCGCCGCCTGCGCCGAGCGCGCGCACGGGATCAACATCAAGCTGGCGAAGTCGGGCGGCATCCGCGAGGGCGTGCGGATGGCCCACGCGGCGCGGGCGCTGGGCCTCGGCGTCATGCTCGGGTGCATGGTCGAGTCCGGGCTCGGGATCGCCGCCGGCGCGCACATGGCGAGCCTGTGCGACCACGTCGATCTCGACGGCAACCTGCTCCTGGTCGAGGACCCGTGGCCGGGCGTCGAGCTCGTGGACGGCGTCCAGCTGCCGGCAGACGTGCCTGGACTTGGCGTCGCCGAACGCATGTAGTTACCGGGCGTCTGGCTCGGCGGGCGGGAGCTGTTCCCCCTGTGCGCCGCCGGCCGTAGTGTTCGCGCGGTGACTGAAGCGAAGCGCTACCTCGTCCTCGCCGAGGGCTTCTCCGGCGACCCGCACTACGGCAAGACCGCGCGCGGCATCGTCCGCTACCGCCGCGACGACGTCGTCTGCCTGCTCGACTCGACTCGCGCGGGCGAGACGCAGGACGGGCTGCCGATCGTCGCGACGGTCGACGACGCGCTCGGCTTCGACCCGACGACGGCGATCGTCGGCGTCGCCACCGCCGGCGGCCGCTTCCCACCCGCCTGGCGCGACCTGCTGAAGAGCTGCATCGCGAATGGGCTCGACCTGGAGAGCGGCCTGCACGAGTTCATCGCCGACGACGAGGAGCTGGCCGGCCTCGCTGCCCGGCACGGCGTCGAGCTGCGCGACCTGCGCCGCCCGCCGCCGGGGCTCAGCGTCCCCACGGGAGAGAACCTGCGCATTCCGGCCCGCATCGTGCTCACCGTCGGCTCGGACTGCGCGATCGGCAAGAAGACCGTCGCGCTCGAGCTGCACCTGGAGGCGCAGCGGCGCAACCTTCGCTCCGAGTTCGTCCCGACCGGGCAGACCGGGATCGCGATCGCGGGGTGGGGGATCGCGGTCGACGCCGTCGTCGCGGACTTCATCGCCGGCGCCGCCGAATGGCTCGTCGTCGAGGCGCATCGCCGCGGCGGCGAGCTCCTGCTCGTCGAGGGCCAGGGCTCGCTCGTCCATCCGGCCTACTCGGGCGTGACGCTGGGCCTGCTCCACGGCAGCACGCCGCACGCGTTCGTGCTCTGCCACATGGCCGGCGCGACGGAGGTCGACGGGTTCCCGGGACACCCGCTGCCCTCGCTGCCCGAGCTGATCGAGCTGCACGAGCGGATGTCGCTGCCGGCGCGGCCGGCGCGCGTCGAGGCGATCGCGCTCAACACGCGCACTCTCGGCGAGGACGAGGCGCGGGCGGCCATCGCCGCCGCGGCGGACGAGACGGGCCTCCCGGCCGACGACCCGGTCCGTTTCGGCGCCGGCAGGCTGCTCGACGCGCTGCTCGATCGCACGACCTGAGCCCACGCCTCAAGGGGCTCCCGCTTCCTGCCGATTCCTTCTCCGTGAAGAGGTTCTTTGCGGCATGTGCGTGCGTGTTCGGCTGCCTGCTCTCAGGCGCCGGAGCGACTGCGGCGACCTTCGGCGTGACCGAGGACGACGTCAAGCACCGGCCGGCGCACTATCAGGCCGCGCTCGTCGACCTCGGCATGCGCGAGAACACGATCTCGGTGACGTGGAACCCGGACAACCCGTCCGCGCTCCCGCACGACGCGGCGCAGATCGACCAGCTGCTCAGGGTCGCCGCCCACAACCGAATTCGCATGTCGTTCGCGATCTACCAGCGCCGCGCCGTCGCGCGC
>JBOHAW010000100.1:0-5898 GCA_050697975.1 Gaiellaceae bacterium | reverse complement strand
CGGGTGAAGTTGACGCCGAAGCGGACGGTCGCGACGAGCAGGATGATCGCCAGATACGGCAGCAGGCGCGCGTCGTCGCGCGGCACGACGACGTTGTCGATCACGTACTGGATCAGCTTCGGAATCGTCAGCGAGAGCCCGGTGAACACGAGCGCGCACGAGAGCCCGACCGCGATCAGGCGCCACTGCGGCCGCCACAGGCGGAGCAGCCGGCGCATCGTCGGCCAGAGCGGGAGGTCGGGCGGGTCGACAGGGTTCACCGCTCTCGACGCTACCAGTCGTCCTCGCCCGCTTGACACCGAGGAGTATCGGGTCCGATACTCGCACGTTGGCTGGGCCGCAGCCCCAACAGGGAGGGGAGGAAAGCTTCATGAAGCACACAGCGCCGCGCGGGTGGCGGTTCGCCCTCGCGCTGGCCGTGACTCTCGGCGCCTTCACCGTCACGGGTGTCGCCGCCGCCGACGACGACCACGGCCGTATCCAGGGAGAGCAGGGCGGGCTCAAGGACGTCGACGCCCGCAAGGGCAAGAGGGAACCGAGCGCGCGGCAGAAGGAACTCGCCGCGGCCGGTGGGGTTCAGGCTCGCTGGAACGAGTTCGGAACCCCGCAGGCGCTCGCCAGCCAGGGCAGGTACATCGCGACCGGCCTCTCCTCCGACCCGGTGGCCGCGGCGCGCGAGTGGATCGCGCAGAACCGCGACCTCCTTCGCCTGAGCGAGCAGGGCGTGCGTGACCTCGAGCTCGTCAACGCAGCGCCGATCGGGGCCGGGAGCGCGGTCCTGCTGCGCCAGACCTTCGACGGCGTCTCAGCGGGGCACGACGGCCTCATCTCAGTCGGCGTGGTCGAGGGCAAGATCGCCTACGTCTCCTCGTCGCTGACCGGGGACGCAGGCATCTCCGGCGTGGCGAGCATCACCCCGCAGGCTGCGGTGATCGCCGCCGCCGCGAACATCGGCCGCGCGATCACGGCGTCCGACATCTCGGTCATCGGCGTCGAGAACGGGTGGACGCTGATGAGCGTGAACGGCTTCAGCGACCTCGCGCGGGCGCGCCTCGGCGCGGTGCCGACGCCCCAGAACGGAGTCCGGCTCGCCTGGGAGACGTTCCTGCTCGACAACGCCGTGGAGCCGCTTGCGGCCTCGCACTTCATCGACGCGCAGACGACCGAGCTGCTGATCCGCGAGAACCTCGTCGACCACGCCGCCGACAACCCGACGTGGAATGTCTTCCCGGCCAATCCGCCGCTCGACTACTCGTCGAGCGACACGCGCGAGCTCTGGTGCTGGAACCTCGGGGCCCCCGGTTGCGTCCGGGCGGTCGCGGACAGCTCGCAGAACGTGCCCTGGGACACCGACGCGGTCACGGGCACCCCGACGTTCACGACGATGGGCAACAACGCCCGCGCCGCCGAGGACTGGTTCAACGCAAGCCCGTTCTCGATCGGCCCGAACACCGCCACGCCCTCGCCGATGCGGGACTACCAGTACGCCTGGACGAACCAGTGGTTCAACGTGCGCTGCAACCCGGCCGCTTTCACGTCGCCGCAGCGCAACGACATCGACGCAGCCGACGCGAACCTGTTCGCAATGCACAACCGTATGCACGACTGGTCGTACCACCTCGGCTTCACCGAGGCGAACTTCAACATGCAGACGCACAACTACGGGCGCGGCGGGCTCGGGGGCGATCCCGAGCGCGGGCAGGTGCAGGACGGCGGCGTCGTCGGCGGCCCGCCCGGGTTCGCCGCGCGCGACAACGCCAACCAGGTCACTCCGGCGGACGGCATCGGCGGAATCACGAACATGTACCTCTGGCAGCCGATCGCCGGCTCCTTCTACGCGCCGTGCGTGGACGGCGACTACGACATGTCCGTGATCGGCCACGAGTACACGCACGCGATCTCGAACCGAATGGTGGCCGGCCCGGCCGCCGGTCTGAGCGGGCCGCAGGGTGGCGCCATGGGCGAGAGCTGGTCCGACCTCGCGGCGATGGAGTACCTGAACTCGAACGGGTTCGTGCCGATCGCAGGCGAGAACCCCTACGCCGTCGGCCCGTATGTCACGGGCGACCACCAGGCCGGGATCCGCAACTACGGCATGAACGCGAGCCCGCTCAACTACAGCGACATCGGCTACGACGTCACGGGCCCGCAGGTGCACGCCGACGGCGAGATCTGGAGCGCGACGAACTTCGCCATTCGCTCGGCGTTGATCGGCGCGTACGGCGCCGGGAGCCCGGCACTGCAGCAGAGCTGCAACGCGGGCGCGACACCGGCGTCGGCATGTCCGGGCAACCGGCGCTGGATCCAGCTCGTGTTCGACGCCTGGCTGCTGATGGCGGCAGGCAACGTGAGCATGGTCGACGCGCGTGACGCGATGCTCGCGGCCGACCTGGTCCGCTTTGGCGGGGCGAACCAGGCGCTGCTCTGGAACGAGTTCGCGGCCCGGGGGCTCGGCGAGGGCGCGTCCAGCAACACGAACGCCGATCCCGACCCGAAGCCCAGCTTCGAGTCCCCGTATGCCGACGAGGCGGTCGTGACGTTCAAGGCAGTCGGAGACGCCGACGGATCGCCCGTCCAGCTCTTCGTCGGCCGCTACGAGGCCCGGGCGACGCCGATCGCCGACACCGACCCGGCCACGCCGCTCTCCGCGACGTTCCGGATCGTGCCGGGCACGTACGAGTTCGTCGCCCGCGGCAACGGCTTCGGCGCGGCGCGCTTCACGGCCGAGCTGAAGCCGGCGCAGGTCCGCGACCTGCCGGTGAACATGCCGCGCAACCTCGCCTCGAGCACGAGCGGCGCCACCGCCACAGGCGACGGCGTCAACCAGGCAAGGCTGATCGACGACACCGAGGCCACGAACTGGGCCTCGCTGAGCGGTGCGGTGGCCGGCAAGCAGGTGACGGTGCGCTTCGACCCGGCCAAGCCGGCCCAGCAGGTGGCCCGCGTGCAGGTCAGCGCCCTCGTCCGGCCGAACATCAACGACCCGAACGATCCCGGCGGCCAGAACCGCTTCTCGGCGCTGCGCCAGTTCGAGATCCTCACCTGCGAGGCCAAGGGCGCGGTCGACTGCACCCAGGACTCGCAGTTCACCCTGATCTTCACCAGCCCGGCGGACGCGTTCCCGGCGATTGTGCCGCGACCGCGGGCCCCGGAGCTGATCTATCGGTCCTGGGACGTGCCCAAGACGAAGGCGACGCACATCCGGCTGCGCGTCGTCCACAATCAGTGCACGGGCACTCCCGCCTACCAGGGCGACCAGGACGACGATCCGGCCAACTCGACCGACTGCGACGAGACCACGCTGCCCGGCTTCAACCTGAACGCGTTCCGGGTCCGGGCCTCCGAGCTCCAGGTCTTCGCCCAGTAGCGTCGGAACGATCCGGACTAGGAAGGGGCCCGCTCGAGCGGGCCCCTCCTAGACCGGCGCCGGCTGCGCTTCGCGACGCTCGAACCAGTCGCTGTAACCGCCCTCGTAAGCGAGCGCGTCGCCGTCCCCGACCTCCACGATCCGGTCGGCGATGCGATCCAGGAAGTAGCGGTCGTGCGAGCTGAAGACGACCGTCCCGGCGAAGCTCTCGAGCTGCCCCTCGAGCACCTCCACAGAGTCGATGTCGAGGTGGTTCGTCGGCTCGTCGAGCACGAGCAGGTTGGCGCCGCTCAGCATCAGGAGCAGCAGCTGGAGCCGAGTCCGCTCGCCCCCGCTCAGCAGCGAGTTCGGCCGGCGCACCTGCTCGTAGGCGAAGAGGAACTTCATCAGCACCGAGACCGCCTCGCCCTCGCTGCACGGCCGGGCTCCGCGAACGGTCTCGAGCGGGCTCGCCCCGGGATCGAGCGTCTCCTGATCCTGCGCGAGGTAGCCGACGCGGATGGAGGGCCCGATCCGGAGCTCGCCCTCGTCCGGCACGAGGTCGCCGGCGAGCAGCTTGAGGAGCACGCTCTTTCCCGCGCCGTTCGCCCCGACGACGCCGACGCGCTCGCCGTGGAGCACGGTCAGGCCCACTCCGGCGAGCACGGGCTCGTCGCCGAAGGCGATGCCGACTCCGCGGAACTCGATCACACGCTGGCCGCCGCGGGCGTGCGGGTGCAGGCGGAGCGCGATCCGGCGCCGCTCGAGCACGGGGCGCTCGATCTTCTCCATGCGGTCGATCTGACGCTGCTTCACGCGCGCCTGCTTGATGTGGCGCTCGTTGGGGACCCGGTTCGCCCAGTCCTTGAACCGGCGCACGGCCGCCTCGAGCCGCTCGATCTCCTTCTGCTGCGTGGTGTACAGCGTCTGCTGCCGCTGCAGCTCGAGCTCCCGGGCGAGCACGTACGCGGAGTAGTTGCCGGGCCAGCTGCGGATGCGGCCGCGGTCGAGCGAGGCGATCGCGCCGACCGTCTCGTCGAGGAGGTAGCGGTCGTGCGAGACGACCACGACCGCGCCGCCGAGAGTGCCGACGAGCTCCTCGAGCAGGCTGCGCCCCACCGCGTCGAGATGCGCCTCCGGCTCGTCGAGGAGCATGACGTCCGGCGAGCGCGCGAGGCACGCCGCGAGCTCGACGAGCTTGCGCTGCCCGCCGCTCAGGGCGCTCGTCGGCAGCGCGAGCTCCTCGCCCTCCAGGCCGAGCTGGGCGAGGGAGGCGCGCGCCCGGCCCGCGAAGCCGGGTCCGCCCGCGGCCTCGTAGCGCTCCAGGAGCTGCTCCTGGCGGCGGAGCACTCGCGCCATGAGGTCGAGATCCGAGGCCACCTCGGTCGTACCGAGACGGTCCGCGGTCGCGGCCAGCTCGGCCTCGAGCTCGAGCAGGTCGGGGCGCGCGGCGCTCACGGTCTCGAGCGCCGAGCGCTCGTCGCCCAGCGGGTGCTGGGCGAGGTAGGAGACGACGAGCCCGCGCCGGCGCACGACCCGGCCGCTGTCGGGCTCCTCGAGCCCCGCGAGGATCCGCAGGAGCGTCGACTTGCCCGAGCCGTTCGGCCCGATCACGCCTACGCGCGCGCCGGCGGGCACGGCCAGGTCGAGCCCGTCGAGGACGAGGCGGCTGCCGAAGGACTTCGAGACGCCGTCGAGGCTGAGCAGGGTCACGCGTCAAGCTTAGGGACGGGCCGCACGAGCCCGCGCCCCGCGAGACCGACCAGGCGGTCGAGGCTGCGCAGGAACTCCGTGCGGACGTGCGGACGTGCGGACGTGCTCGAGCGTCGGCGGGCGGGGCGGCATGCCGGCGAGTATGACGCCGGGCGCCGCTCTGGGGGAGACGGCGCCCGGGTCTCTGCGGCGCTCCTGAGTCGCTCTGCGAAGGTTCGGCGGCCACCGCCCACGCTCGTTTCGCTCGGGAGTCTGCCTCTACTGATCGAGAGGGCCGGGCGGCGCGAAACTTGACCGGCCGGGGCGAGAATCACTCGTTCGAGGGACCGCGTGGGTGGCGATGTCGGCGGGCTCCTCCGCCGACGCCTCGTCTGCGCCTGCTTCCTCCGGAGCGGGGGCCGGTTCCGCCGCGGGCTCCTCAGCCGGCGGGAGGCGCTCGGGTTCCGGGCTCTCGACCGGCGGCTCCTGCTCCGGCTCGGCCTGGGCCTCGGGCTCCGCCGGCTCGACCGGGCCAGGCTCCTCGCCCCCCGGCTCCTCCGCGGGCACCTCGTCGGCGTCGGCCGGTGGAGCCTCGTCCGCTGTAGGCTCGCCCGCTGCGGCCGGCGACGTGGGAGAGGACGCGCTCTCCGGCGCCGGCCCCACCCGGGCGTGCGCCGCGACCGGAGCCACGGTGAACGCCGCTGGAACGACGGGGGCGGACGGCGTTCGGGCCGGCGGCGCAGCCGGGGTCTGGGGCGCGCGCAGGCCCCGGGCGGCGGGCGTCGTCGTCGTGAGCGGCGAGCCCTGGTCGAGCCTGGCCGCGACGATCGGAGTGCCCGCGGCGACGGCGGCGGTCGCAG
>JBOHAW010000099.1:0-2973 GCA_050697975.1 Gaiellaceae bacterium | reverse complement strand
TCGTCGTGATGGCGGCGGCGATCGGCTACGCCTTCTGGGTCGGGCGGGAGCGCGCGCGCGCGTACTTCGGGCTGATGCTCTTCCTGACCGGCGCGGTCGTCGGCGTGATCAGCGCGCAGGATCTGCTCCTCTTCTACGCCTGCTTCGAGGCGATGCTGATCCCGCTGTACGTGCTCGTCGGCGTGTGGGGCGGGGCCGGACGGCTCGGCGCGACGCTGAAGTTCGTGATCTACACGATGGCGGGCTCGCTCTTGATGCTCGCCGCGATCGTCGTCTTCGGCCTCTCACAGGGCACGTTCGACCTCGTGGACTCGGGCACGAGCGGCAGCGCCTGGGTCTTTCTCGGCTTCGTCGTCGCCTTCGCGGTCAAGGCGCCGCTGTTCCCGCTCCACGGCTGGCTGCCCGACGCCTACCGCGAGGCGCCCCCCGAGGTGTCCGCGGTGCTGTCCGGAATCGTCTCGAAGGCGGCGGTCTACGGGCTGCTCCGCATCGTGCTGGACAAGTTCCCCGAGCCGGTCGAGGACTTTCGCGTCGTCGTCCTCGTGCTCGCCGCGGCCGGACTCGTCTACGGCTCGCTGCTCGCCTTCCGCGCACCGGATCTCCGCGGCGTGATCGCGTACTCCAGCCTCGCGCAGATGAGCTTGATCACGATGGGGCTCTTCGCCGGCAATCTCGCGGGGCTGAGCGGCGCCGTCCTGCTGTCGGTCGCCCACGGCCTGGTCTCGGCGACGCTGTTCATCCTCGCCGGCGGCGTCGAGCGGCGCGCCGCGACGGGCGAGCTCCTGCTGCTGGGCGGCATGGCGCGGGGCCGGCCCGCCCTCGCCACGCTGCTGATGACGACGGGGATCGTCGCGCTCGCCGTGCCCGGCTCGGCCTCGTTCGCGGGTGAGTTCCTCATCCTCGCCGGCGTCTTCGACCAGGGCTGGGTCTGGGCGGCCATCGGCGCCGGGGCGATCGTGCTCGCGGCGATGTACATCCTGCGCATCATCTCGGCCGTGCTGCACGATCGCCGCGGGAGCGCCGTTCCCGACGAGGCCCTCGACCTGCGGCCCGCCGAGCTCGGGATCCTCGTCCCCCTCGTCGCCTGCCTGCTCGCGCTCTCGGCCTGGCCGGCGGCGATCACCGATCGCTCGTTCGCCGAGGGCGCCGAGGGCGTCGCGGCCGGCCAGGTGTCCGAGCGATGACGCCCGACGTCGACTGGTTCGCGCTCTCGCCTGCGCTCTCGCTGCTCGCCGCCTCCTGCGTTGCCCTCCTCGGCGCCGTCATCGTCCCGCGCCGAGCCGCGCGCGTCCTCGCCGCGCTCTCGGTCGCCGCCGGCTTCGTCGTCGCCTTCGTGTTCGCCGCCCTGCTCTACGACGACAGCGGCGACGCCCGCGCCGTGATCGCAGACGCCGTCGCCCGCGACCGCTACGCGGCCCTGGCCGGCATGATCGTCTGCGGCGCCGGCCTGCTCGCGGTCGGGGTCTCCTGGGGCGAGCGCTTCGGCCCGGAGGGAGACGAGCACGTGGGCGAGTACTACTCGCTGCTCGCCGCGGCGGCCGCCGGAATGGTCTTCCTCGCCGCCGCCAGCAACCTGATGGTGCTCTTCCTCGCGCTCGAGTGGTTCTCGATCGCGCTCTACGTGATGTGCGCGATCGCCGGCGACCGCGTCGGCTCGCTCGAGGCGGGGCTCAAGTACCTGATCGTCGGCGGCTTCGGCTCGGCCGTCCTCCTGTTCGGCTCGGCACTCGTCTACGGCGCGACGGGCGAGCTCACCTTCAGCCGCATCGCCGACGCGGCGGGCACACGAGGCCTCGCGGACGACCCGCTGCTCCTCGCCGGCCTCGCGATGATCATCACCGGCCTCGGCTTCAAGGCCTCCGCGGCGCCGTTCCACATGTGGACGCCCGACGTCTACCAGGGAGCGCCGACGCCGGTGACCGCGTTCATGGCGGCCGCGACGAAGACGGTCGCGCTCGTGCTGATGCTGCGCGTGCTGGTGACGGCGTTCCCGGAGCAGACCGAGTTCTGGACGATCGGCGTCGCCGTGATCGCGTGCATCTCGCTCGCGGTCGGGAACCTCGCCGCGCTCGTCCAGCGCGACGTCAAGCGGATGCTCGCGTACTCGTCCGTCTCCCACGCCGGGTTCATGCTGATCGCCGTGTGCGCGAACAACGAGCTGGGCGGCCGCGCACTCCTCTACTACCTGATCCCCTACTCGGCCATGTCGCTGGGCGCTTTCGCCGTCGTGGCGGCCCGCGAGCGCGAGCTCGCCAGTCCCGTCACGCTCGACGGCCTGGCCGGGTTCGGCTGGGAGCGGCCGCTGCTCGGGATCGCGCTCTGGATCTTCATGCTCGGCTTCGCCGGCTTCCCGCTCACGGGCGGCTTCGTCGGGAAGTTCTACGCCTTCTCGGCGGCCTACGAGGCCGGCTGGACGTGGCTCGTGATCGTCGGCGTCGTCGCCACGGCGGTGAGCCTCTACTACTACCTCGGCGTCGTCCGCGCGCTCTACATGCGCTCAGAGATCGAGCTGCGGGCGGCGCCGGCGGGTGGCTCGCCGCCGCGCGAGGTGGCGCTCCACGCATCGGTCGTCGCCTGTCTCGCCGTCACCGTCGGCTCGTTCTTCGCCGTCCAGCCGCTGATCGATCTGGCGAAGAACGCTGCGAGTTCCTTGCCGTTCTAGATGAACGACTTCGAGCTCGCGATCGTCGGGGGCGGGCTCGCCTCCGCCCGCGCGATCAAGTCGTATCGCGAAGCGGGCGGCGAAGGACGGATCGTGCTCATCTCGCGCGACTCCGTCCTCCCCTACCATCGGCCGCCATTGTCGAAGCGATTCCTTCGCGGTGAGTCGGAGGCGATGGACGCGCTCGTCGAGAGAGAGGCGTTCTACGCCGAGAACGACGTCGAGCTGCTCCTCACGACCGCGGTGCAAAGGGTCGACGTCAAGGAAAAAAGGCTCGAGCTCGGGCATCGCCGACCGCTTCGGTACAACCG
>JBOHAW010000098.1:0-10116 GCA_050697975.1 Gaiellaceae bacterium | reverse complement strand
GACGACGGGCGGCCCGTGGCCCGCGAAGGCCACGCGCGGCGCGAGCGTGGCCAGGCGCGCGAGCGAGTCGAGGTAGTCGCGCAGCGGATCGGGGCTGCCGCCGGCGTAGACGCCGACGGTGGGCGTGATCCCGTCGAGGATGGTGTCGCCGGCGACGAGCATCCCGGCTCGCAGCAGCGCGAGATGTCCATCCGCATGCCCGGGCAGGTGCAGCACCTCCCAGCCGTCGATGCGGTCGCCCGCGTCGAGCGGCTCGGGGTCGCGGGCGAAGCGGACGTGCGCGGTGAGCGCGACGCTCTCGCGTCGCAGTTGCTC
The DNA here is from genome assembly GCA_050697975.1 of Gaiellaceae bacterium. Classification (GTDB taxonomy): domain Bacteria; phylum Actinomycetota; class Thermoleophilia; order Gaiellales; family Gaiellaceae; genus JBOHAW01. The sequence goes on along the minus strand of JBOHAW010000098.1, from coordinate 9,801 downwards.
CGCCTGCTCGGCGGGAAGGCCGTGCTGGCGCAGATGGCGCGAGCTCCGTGCCGGCGCTCCCGCGTCGCCCCACGCGCGCACGCATTGCTCATAGTCGAGACGGCCCTGGAAGACGGTCGCGCCGGTGAGCGCGGCCACGTCCGCCGCCCCGCCGACGTGGTCCGGGTGCAGGTGCGTGACGACGACGCGCTCGAGCGGACCATCGAGCGCGCGCAGCACCGGCGCCCATGCCGCCTCCGGATCGTCGGCGCCGAGGCCGGTGTCGACGAGCGTCCACGTCCCGTCGGACCCGCGCAGCAGGTAGCAGTGCACGTGGTCGATTCCGAGCGGAAGCCGGAAGGTGACGCGCCGAACGCCGTCCGCGACCTCGCGCACGTCCCCTATTCAACAGGGTTGTGCTCTCGTAGGGTTACCGCCCATGCCGTTGCTCTCGGTCGAGAACGTGACCCGAAGCTTCGGCGGGATCCTCGCGCTGGACAAGGTCTCGCTCGCGATCGAGGAAGGCGAGATCGCCGGGCTGATCGGCCCCAACGGCGCGGGCAAGACGACCGCCTTCAACGTGATCACGCGCCTCTACCCGCCCGAGGCGGGAAGCGTCGTGTTCGCCGGCGAGGACCTGCTGCGCGTCCCGGCGGCGCAGGTCGTCCGCCGCGGCATCGCGCGCACCTTCCAGAACGTCGCGCTCTTCCTGCTCATGACCGTGCTCGAGAACGTGCTCGTCGGGGCGCACAGCCGCATCGGCATCGGCCGCGAGCGCGCCGCGCGCGCACAGGCCCTCGAGACCCTCGACTACCTCGGGCTCGCCGACCTCGCCGGCCGCCCCGCCGCCGGTCTGCCGTTCGTGACGCTCAAGCGCATCGAGATCGCCCGCGCGCTCGCGTCGCACCCGCGCCTTCTGCTGCTCGACGAGCCGGCCGGCGGTCTCGACCACGAGGAGGTCGGAGAGCTCGAGCAGCTCGTGCGCCGGATCCGCGAGGACTACAGCCTGACCGTGCTGCTCGTGGAGCACCACATGAACCTCGTCATGTCCATCTCCGATCGCGTCCACGTGCTCAACTTCGGCCGCAAGATCGCCGGAGGCACGCCGGCGGAGGTGCGCGCCAACCCGGCCGTGATCGAGGCGTATCTTGGAACCGACGCTGATGCCGCTGCTTGAGCTGCACGACGTGACGGCGCGCTACGGCTCGATCGCCGCGCTCCACGGCGTCTCGCTCGGCGTCGAGGAAGGGACGGTGGTGGCGGTGCTCGGCGCGAACGGCGCCGGCAAGACGACGACGCTGCGGGCGATCTCCGGCACGGTCCGGCGGGCCGGCGAGATCGTCTTCGCAGGGAAGCGGATCGGCCGCCGCACGCCGGAGGCAGTCGCGCGGCTCGGCATCGCGCACGTTCCCGAGGGGCGCGGCATCCTCGGCGAGCTCAGCGTCTGGGAGAACCTCCGCATGGGCGCCTACGTGCGCCGCGACCGCGCCGGGATCAAGGCCGACTTCGAGCGCGTCGTCTCGCACTTCCCCTGGCTCGGCCGCCGCCGCGACCAGCAGGCGGGCACGCTGAGCGGCGGCGAGCAGCAGATGCTCGCGCTCGCGCGCGCGCTCGTCGCGCGCCCGCGCCTGCTCATGCTCGACGAGCCCTCGCTCGGGCTCGCCCCGATCGTCGTCCAGGAGCTGTTCCGGATCGTGACCGCGCTGAACACGGACGAAGGACTCACCCTGCTGGTCGTGGAGCAGAACGCCAACATCGCGCTCGACGCGTCGCAGCATGCGTACGTGCTCGAGGTCGGCCGGGTCGCCGTGGAGGGATCGAGCGACGAGCTGCGCCGCCACGAGGGCGTGCGCAAGTCCTACCTCGGATACTGACGGTGCAGCAGCTCTTCCAGCAGATCGTCGGCGGGCTCGCACTCGGAGCCGTCTATGCGAGCCTCGCGCTCGCGCTCGTCCTCATCTACCGCACGACGCAGGTGGTGAACTTCGCCCAGGGCGAGATGGCGATGTTCACGACGTTCATCGCCTGGTCGCTCAACCACCGCATGTCCTACTGGGCGGCGTTCGCGCTGACGCTCCTGATCGCCTTCGCCGGCGGCATCGCCGTCGAGCGGATCGTGATCCGCACGGTCGAGCACGCCTCGCACCTGACGGTGATCATGGTCACGATCGCGATGTTCGTGATCCTGAACGGGCTCGCCGGCTGGATCTGGTCGCCCGAGACGCGGAGCTTCCCGAGCCCGTTCACGGGCAACCCGATCACGATCGGCGGCGTCGCACTCGGGCGGCAGGAGCTCGGCATCATCGGCGTGTCGCTCGGCCTGATGTTGCTGCTCTGGGCGTTCTTCCGGTTCACGAAGCTCGGCCTCGCCATGCGCGCCGCCGCGGTCGGGCCGAACGTGAGCCGGCTGCTCGGGGTGCGCGTCGGCTGGATGCTCGCGCTCGGCTGGGGCTTCGCCGCCGTGCTCGGCGCGGTCTCGGGGATGATGGTGGCGCCGATCGTCTTCCTCGATCCGACCATGATGCAGAGCGTCCTCATCTACGCCTTCGCGGCGGCGGTGCTCGGCGGCATCGAGAGCCCGGCGGGCGCCGTCGTCGGGGGGCTCGCGCTCGGGGTCGCCATCAACCTGCTGTCGACGTACGTCGACGTCGTCACCCCGGAGCTCGAGCTTCCGGTCGCCTTCGCGGTGCTGATCGGCGTCCTCCTCCTCCGGCCCGCCGGCCTCTTCGGCCGTGTGATCGTGCGGCGCGTCTGATGCGGAGCCTGGCCGGGCGCGTCGTCTTCCTCGCGGTCGCAACCGCCGCGGTGGCGCTCCTCCCGCTCTACGTGAGCGAGTTCCGCGCCTACGAGCTCGCGCGCGTCGGCATCTTCTTCATCGCCCTCCTCGGTCTGAACCTGCTCACGGGCTACACGGGCCAGATCTCGCTCGGCCACGGCGCCTTCATGGCGATCGGCGCGTACACGACCGCCATCCTGGTGACGCGCTACGGGATCCGCGACCTGTGGACGATCCCGCTCGCGGGCCTCGTGACGGGCGCGGTGGGGTTCCTGTTCGGCTTCCCCGCGCTGCGCCTCGCCGGCGTCTACCTCGCCCTCGCGACGTTCGCCCTCGCGGTCGCCGTGCCCTCGCTGGCGAAGTACGGGCGGATCGACGAGCTCACGGGCGGCGGGAGCGGCCTCCTGCTCGACCTGCCCGCGACGCCGTTCGGGCTCCCGTTCAGCCCGTCTGACTGGCTCTACTACCTCTGCTGGGGCATCGGCGGGGTGCTCTTCGTCACCGCCTGGGTGCTCGTGCGCGGGCGCACCGGCCGGGCGTTTCGCGCCATTCGCGAGAACGAGCTCGCCGCCGTCTCCTCCGGCGTCGGGCTCGCGTCGTACAAGACGCTCGCCTTCGGCGTCTCGGCGTTCTACGGCGGCGTGGCGGGGTCGCTCTACGGAATCACGATCAACTTCGTCAACCCCGACACGTTCCCGGTCTCGCTCTCCATCCTCCTCCTCACGGGCGTCGTGGTCGGCGGGCTCGGGTCGCTCGCGGGCGTCGTCTTCGGCGCGGTGTTCATCCAGTACGTCCCCCTCTACGCGGGGGACATGCTCAACTGGCCGCTGGGCAAGATCGGGCGCACCCTCGACCCGGCCACAACGGGCGTTCCGGCCGTGGTCTACGGGCTGATCCTGCTCGGCGTGCTGCTCGCGGCCCCCGCCGGGGCCGCCGGGCTCCTGCGCCGGATCCGCGGCGCTTTAACAAGTCGGGCCCTGCGTCGTATAGTGGACGCCGGGGGACGGGTCACTTCGTCAAGGAGACAAGCATGAGACGAAAGCTCTACCTGCTCTCGGGGCTCGCCGCCGCCGTGTTCGCGGCCGTCGCGATCCCGGGCGCCCTCGGCAGTACGTCCGGCGCGACGGCCGCGCCCGGCGTCACGGCGCGCACGGTCACGATCGGCGGCACGTTCCCGATCAGCGGCCCCGCCTCGCTGTACGCGCCGATCGCGAAAGGCATGGAGGCGTACTTCAGCTACATCAACGCGCGGCGCGCGCGCGACGGCTCGCGCGGCGTCTACGGGCGCCAGATCATCTTCAAGGTGTACGACGACCAGTACAACCCGGCGCTGTCGGTGCAGCTGACCCGACGGCTCGTCGAGCAGGACAAGGTGTTCGCCGTCGTGGGCGGGCTGGGCACCGAGCCGCAGACGCCCGTGCGCCCCTACCTGAACCAGCAGAAGGTGCCGCAGCTGTTCGTGTCGACGGGCGCGACGACGTGGGGTGCGGATCACAAGCAGTACAAGTGGACGATCGGCTGGCAGCCCGACTACCAGTCGGAGGGCTCGGCCTACGGGCAGTACCTGCGCCAGAACGACACGAATGCCAAGGTCGGCGTCCTGCTCCAGAACGACGCCTACGGCGAGGACTACCTGCGCGGCTTCAAGGTGGGTCTCAGGACCGGCGGCGCGAGGATCGTGGGCGAAGAGCGGTTCGAGGTAACCGCGACCAGCGTGGCCACACAGGTGACGAAGCTGCGCGCCGCAGGCGCCGACGCGTTCCTCATCCTGGCCACCCCCCGGGCGACGATCCAGGCGCTCGTGACCGCCTTCAGGCTCGGCTGGCGGCCGAAGCTCTACGTCAACTCGGTCTCGGCGACCGACTCGTTCCTGACGTCCGCGGCCACAGCCGCCGGGTCGAAGGACGCGGTCGAGGGTGCGATCAGCACCGCCTACCTGAAGGACCCGGCTTCTCCGAGGTACGCCAGAGACGCAACCGTCCTGCTCTACAAGCGCCTGATGGCGAAGTTCGCGCCGGGGCGGAACGCCAACGACGGCCTCTACTTCTACGGCATGGCGAAGGCGGACACGTTCGTCCAGACGCTGTACCGGGCGGGCAAGAATCCGACCCGCGAGTCGGTCCGCAGCGCCGCGGTGAACCTCAAGTTCAAGAGCCCGTGGCTGATCCCGGGCTCGACGATCTCGTCCTCCAGCGCGAGCCCCTTCCCGATCTCGATCGTGCGGCTGATCCGCTACTCGAACAACGCGTTCGTGGAGTTCGGACCGCTCATCAAGACGCGCTAGTGACCTCTGCGGCGGGGCCGGCGACAGCGCCGGCCTCGCCGCCGACGGTCGTGTACATCCGCTCGCCCTTGAACTTCCGCTGCGCGGGATCCCAAGGGAAGAAGATCACGGTCTCGAACTCGACTCGCTCGCCCGTCGCGGCGCCGCCGAGCCACGCGCGCTCGTGGGTCGCCGTCACGTGCGCCTCTTCGTAGACGCCCTGCGGGCCGATCACGATCGAGGTGAGGTCGAAGTGGATGTCCGGGAACGCGGTCAGCAGCTCGGTGTAGAAGCGCGCCGCGCCGTCGTGCCCCTCCCAGCGCGGGCCGCTCGGGATCAGCTCGTACACGCAGTCCTCGGTCAGCGTCGAGATGAGGCCGGGCAGGTCGCGGTTGTCCTCGGCGATCGAGTGCCGCTTCCAGAGCTCGCGGATCTCGTCGTACGTCTCGGGCGTGACGTCTCGGCGGAGCAGCTCGAGGACGGCTTCGTGGCTCATCTCGTCTCCTTTCGATAGGGAAGGTATTGCTCGAGCAGGCGTTCCATCGTCGTCGATCGGCCGCCCAGGTGCGCCGGATCGTACGGTGTCACGTTCACGGCGCGCACGATCCAGCCCGGCCCTAAGTCCAGCACGTTGATGCACGCGGGTGCCTGCTCGAAGTTGCCGAGGAAGGTGCGCTCGCCCGTGAGCGCGTGGGACAGGATCGCACGGTTGACGGCGCCGTGCAGCACGGCGAGGGCGGTGTTCCAGCCGTCGTCCGCGACGAGGCGGTCGAGCGCCGGGAGCACGCGGTCGAGGAGCGAGCCGATCGTCTCGCCGCCGAGGAAGGGCGTCGCATCCGGCACCACTCCGTCGAAGACGCCGACGAAGGCGTTCTCGAGCTCGTCGTCCGGGATGTCCGCCAGCCGTCCCGACTCGAGCTCGCGCAGCTCGGGCCACGACTCCGGCTCGAGCCCCGGCGCGACCAGGGCCGCGGTCTCGAGGGTGCGAGGGAGCCCGCTCGTGACGACACGGTCGAAGCGCACGCCCTCGAGCGCCTCGGCGGCAGCCCTCGCCTGCCGCTCGCCCGTGGCGGTCAGCGAGACGTCTTCGGGGCGCAGCGGCCGCCCGCCCTCGCCGAAGTACCCGACCTCGGCGTGCCGCATCAGATAGAGGCGCCGCCGCATCTACCGGTAGCGCTCCAGATAGCGCGGGCTCGCGACGCGGAGCTTCGCGGCCACCTCCTCCTTGAGCCGCTCGAGCGTGCCCTCGGGGACGTCGCCGGCGCGGATCCGGCGGGCGAGCTCCCAGTCGCGCTCGCGTCCGGGGAGCTCGGCCAGCTCGCGCTCGGCGATCCCGAGCCCGTTGATCGCGACGAGGGCGCGGAAGCGCAGTCGTGGATCCTCGATGCCGGGCAGCACCTCGCGCTCGAGAAACTCCCGCACGGCCTCGGCGAGCTCGCGTGCGTCCGGCCGGTCGTGGGTCACCGGGCCTGCTCGATCAGGTGGAGGAGCTCGTACTCCGTCTCCGCGGCCAGGCGGCCGAGGACGGCGAGCTCGACGCTCCGCTCCTGCCCGGACAGATGCCGCCGGGACTGGGCCAGCGCGCCGATCGCCCACTTGACGTTCCCGAGCACCTCCCAGACGAGCAGCTCCTCGCGCGGGATCTCGCGCCCGGTCAGCTCGTTGTAGCGGTCGAGGTAGGGCTCGACGTCGCCGACGCCGCCGAGCCGCCGGTCGTCGGCGCCGAAGCGCCAAGCGCGGACGAGCGGCCAGGCGACGTCCTCGGCGGGGTCGCCCAGGTGCGCGAACTCCCAGTCGAGCACGTGCGTGAGGCCGCTCGCGCCGACGACGAGGTTGCCGAGCCGGAAGTCGCCGTGGGCGACGACGTGCGGCCGGCCGGACGGCAGGCGGTCGCGCACCCAGAGGAGCCCGAGCTCGATCGCGGGGTGGGGCTCGCCGACCGAGTCGAGCTCCCGCTCGAAGCGATCGAGCACGTCGCCGTTCGGGAGGAACGGCAGGCCCTCGGACGGGATCGCGTGGATCTTCGCCAGCTCGTCCGCCATCTGGAGCGGGAGGTCGGACGGCGGATCGCGCACGATGCGGCGGCCGATCGTCTCGCCCTCGACCCGCTCCATCGCGAACGCCTCGCGGCCGCCGAGCTCGCCGAGGTAGGCGACGGGAGCCGGGACGCTGACGCCGGCCTCGTGCGCGGCCTCGAGCACGCGGTACTCCTGCTCCAGCGTGAGGGTGTCGGCGTGGATCACACCTCCCGCCGCCCGCCGCACGAGCAGCTCCTTCCGGCCCTTCGCGCCCCGGACGTCGACCGCCCAGGCCTCCTTCGACGCTCCGCCGGGCAGGAGCAGCGCGAGCTCCACCTCGCCGCCGAGGCGCTCGCCGAGCTCCTCGGCCCAGGCCGGCTTCACTACGCGCTCTGCCCTCCGTCCACGACGAGCACGTGACCGGTGACGTAGTCGGACGCGCGCGAGGCGAGGAAGACGACGGCGCCCTTGAGGTCGTCCGGACCGCCGTAGCGGCCGAGCGGAATCGTGTTCAGAAACGACTCGTCCTGGCGGTCGAGGACGTAGCGGGACATGTCCGACGGGAACCAGCCGGGCGCGATCGCGTTGACGGCGATCCCGTGGCGCGCCCACTTCCAGGCGAGGTCGCGCGTGAGGGCGATCAGACCGCCCTTGGTCGCGTTGTAGACAACCGTGTCCATCACCTCGGGCGCGGCGCCGCGCAGCCCGGCGACCGAGGCGATGTTCACGATCTTGCCGCCGCCGGCGGCGATCATCGCCCGCCCCGCCGCCTGGGCGCAGAGGAATGCGCCGGTCAGGTTGACGTCGACCACCTTCTGCCAGCCCTCGAGCGGCATCTCCTCGGCCGGCGCGCCCCAGGTCGTGCCCGCGTTGTTCACGAGCACGTCGAGCCGCCCGAGCTCGCCGAGCGCCCGCTCCACCATCGCCTCCACCTCGGCACGCTCGGTGACGTCGCAGCGCAGGCCGATCGCGCGCACTCCGAGCTCGCGCAGCTCCTCCGCGGCCTGCTCGCAGCGCTCGGGCTTGCGCGCGCAGAGGACGAGGTCGGCGCCCACCTCGGCGAGCGCCCCGGCCATCTGCCGGCCGATGCCGCTTCCGCCTCCGGTGACGACCGCGACCCGGCCCGCCAGGTCGAGGAGCTCGCGAACGTGCGTCACAGGACGAGCTCCGCCATCACCTCGAGCGCTTCCGGCTGCTCAGCCCGGCACAGGAGGCTCGTCACGCCGCATGCGCGCCACGCCTCGAGCCGCTCGGCGATGCGCTCGCGCGGACCCACGAGCGCGACCTCGTCCACGAGCTCGTCCGGCACCGCCGCGACCGCCTCGCGCTGACGGCCGCCGAGGTAGTGCTCCTGGATCGTGCGCGCTTGCGCCTCGTAGCCGTACCGGACCGCAAGCGCGTTGTAGAAGTTCTTTCCCCGCGAGCCCATGCCGCCGATGTAGAGCGCGAGCATCGGCTTGAGCGCGTCCCGGCCGGCCTCGACGTCGTCGATGAGGACGACCGGCACCATCGCGGCGACGTCGAAACCCGCACCCGCGCCCGTCAAGTGCGGCCCGAAGACCTCGCCGGAGCGTTCCGGCGAGAAGAAGATCGGGATCCAGCCGTCCGCGATCTCGGCGGCGAGCTCGACGTTCTTCGGCCCCAGAGCGGCGAGGTAGATCGGGATGTCGGCGCGAAGCGGCCGCGCCATCAGCCTGAGCGGCTTGCCGAGACCGGTCGCGCCCGGGCCGCCGTACGGGATGTCGTAGTGCGCTCCGTGGTGCTCGAGCGTCTCGCGCCGCAGGATCGTGCGCACGATCTCGACGTACTCGCGCGTCTTCCCGAGCGGCTTGCCCCAGGCGTCGCCGTGCCAGCCCTCCACGACCTGCGGGCCCGAGGTGCCGAGGCCGAGCAGGAACCGCCCTCCGCTCATCAGGTCGAGCGTCATCGCGGTCATCGCGGTGTTCGCCGGCGAGCGGCCCGGGATCTGCATGATCGCGGAGCCGACCTTGATCGTCGTCGTCGTGGCGGCGAGCCAGGAGAGGACGGTGACCGCGTCCGTGCCCCACGCCTCCGCGGCCCAGGCGGAGTCGAAGCCGAGTCGCTCGGCGTGCCGCGCCAGCTCGATCAGCTCGGTCGGATTGGTGCCCGGCGGGGCGTAGCCCATGTAGTACCCGAGCTTCACAGGTGCGATGCTAACCCGGTGGCCGTCAGCGACCTCGCACCGGCGCAGGAGGTGCAGGAGCTCCGCGAGCGCGTGCGCGCCTTCATGGACGAGCACGTCTATCCGAGCGAGCCCGCCCTCGACCGCGAGGACGACGAGGCGGAGCGGCTCGTCGGCGAGCTGCGCGGGCGCGCGAAGGCCGAGGGCCTGTGGGCGCCGCACATCGGCCCGGAGGCGGGTGGCACGGGACAGGGCTTCCTCGCCTACGCGTACCTGAACGAGATCATCGGCCGGAGCGTCTGGGCCCAGCTCGTGTTCGGCTGCCAGGCGCCCGACGCCGGCAACGCGGAGATCCTGCACCTCTACGGCACCCCCGAGCAGAGGGAGCGCTGGTTGCGGCCGCTCGTCGCGGGCGACGTCCGCTCGTTCTTCTCCATGACCGAGCCGGAGGTGTCCGGATCGGACCCGACCAGCCTCCGGACACGCGCCGTCCGCGACGGCGACAACTGGGTGATCGACGGCCACAAGTGGTTCAGCTCGGGCGCCGACGGCGCCGCGTTCGGGATCGTGATGGCGGTGACCGAGCCGGATGCGCCGCCGCACCGGCGCACGAGTCAGATCG
>JBOHAW010000097.1:0-10100 GCA_050697975.1 Gaiellaceae bacterium | reverse complement strand
CTTCTACACCGGGTACGGAAGTCGAAAGGGGCGCGACCTGGCGACGAACCCGCGGGCGGCCCTCCTCTTCCACTGGGCCCCGCTCGGGCGGCAGGTGCGCATCGAGGGCGGGGTGGCGCGGCTGGATCCGGTCGAGTCGGACGACTACTTTCGCACGCGCCCGCGGGGAAGTCAGATCGCGGCCTGGGCGTCGAGCCAGACCGACCCGATCGCGGGCCGGGACGAGCTCGACGTCGCGGCGGCGCGGGTCGCAAGCCGCTTCGAGGGTCTCGACGTCCCGCTGCCACCGTCCTGGGGCGGGTTCCGCCTGACCGCCGAGCGCTACGAGTTCTGGCAACACCGCGAGGATCGCCTCCACGACCGCCTGGCGTATGAGCCGGGCCCGGGAGGACGCTGGGCCCTGCGCCGGCTCGCCCCCTGAAGCGGGCGCCGACCGTCACGCAAATCGGTGAGTCCCGGTCGCGCCGACTCGAGGTCGACCGGCCGCACATCGTCAATGCCAGCGCGCTCGCCGCACCCCGACGATGCAAGGGCATGGTTCTTGCGGCCCGCGCCCTTCTCCTCCCGCTTGCCTGCGCCCTCTCGCTCGCGTACGCCTCGACCGCGTCGGGCGCGGGCGGCCGGTACGTGTTCGACGGCGGCACGGCGCGGCAGCAGGCGCAGGTGCGGTCCGCTCTCGCTGCGAGTGGATTCGACTGGAACGTGGTTCCGGCCGAGGTCACCATCCATCTCTCCCGTACGGCCGTGTCCTCCTCGACGCCGGGCCACATCTGGCTCGACGCGGATCTGCTCGGGGCCGGCGTCTTCGCGTGGGCGACGGTGCAGGACGAGTACGCGCACCAGGTCGACTTCTACCTCTTCGACGACGACACTCGGACGAGGCTGAACGGGCTGCTCGGCGGCAAGGACTGGTGCCGCGCGGTGGTCGGACTGCGGCACAGCGACTACGGCTGCGAGCGGTTCGCGTCGACGCTCGTCTGGTCGTACTGGCCGTCGCCCGCGAACGCCTACCGGCCGGAGTCCTCGCGGGACGAGTCGGCGGCGATGGCGCCGGCGCGGTTCCGGGCGCTGATGACCGGCCTGCTCAGAGTCCGGGCGAGCGGCGCACGCGCGGTCCCGGTCTAGGCGATCAGCGACTGGCGCAGCGCGGTCGCGACCGCCTGCGTACGAGTGTCGGCGTCGAGCTTCGCCATCGCCTTGCGCACGTGGGTGCGCACGGTCTCGGGCGAGATGAACAGCCGCTTGCCGATCTCCTCGTTCGAGTGCCCGTCGGCGAGCAGGCGAAGGACGTCCCGCTCGCGGTGCGTCAGCGAAGGCACGGTTTCGGTCATCTCTCTCGCGAGGTACCCCGCCAGCACGGGATCGACGTACGTGCCGCCGCGCGCGACGAGCTCGATCGCGCGGGCGAGGTCCGCCAGGGGCGCCTCCTTGAGCACGAAGCCGCGCGCGCCCGCGTCGAGCGCCTCGGTGAGCAGGGCGCGGTCGCCGTAGGCCGTGTACAGGATGATCGCCGTCTCGGGCGCGGCGGCGGCGGCACGCCGTGCGAGCTCGATCCCGCCGAGCCGCGGCATGCGCACGTCGATCAGGGCCACATCAGGACGCCGCGCCTCGATCTTCGCCAGCGCGTCCTCGCCGTCCCGCGCCCGCCCGACGACGGAGAGACCGCTCGCCGCGAGCATGTCGACGACTGCCTCGACCATCGCGGGATGATCGTCCGCGACGAGGCACGTGACAGCCGTGCTCAACCGCAGCCTCCGTCCGGCAAGTCGAGCAACGGATCTATGCTCCCTCGAACGGGTGACGGACAGGGCGCACAAGCGGGGATGGCAGCATCTGCGGTTCGGGACGATCCTTCTGAGGTCGTGTCCAATACCTCTGCGGCGTCTCGGCTACAGGTAGCTCCTGCACGGTTGTCCGACCTGTCGCTTGTCAACACCTTAGCTGCCACACTGGTTGGGGCGGCGACCGATCAGGCGCTCGCGGACGCGCTCGACCTGCTCAGGCAGCACGGCATCGGCGCGACGGTCTACCGCCGCGAGGACGAGGTCTTCCGCCCGATCGGCGGGGGCGATGCGATCGCAACGTTGAGCGACACCGGCCGGGCCCTTGCGGCCGGAGACCAGGCCGGCGCTTTCCTGCCCCTGCGGAACGGCGACGAGACGATCGGCGCCCTCCAGCTCGAGCGCATGGACGAGCTCGGGCGCGAGCTCTGCTCGGCCCTCACCGGCATCCTCGCGCTCGCGCTCGCGAAGTCACAACAGCCCGCGCCCGCCGAGGCGGCAGCGGGTGCGCGGGAGGCTGCGCTCCTGGACGCCGTGCTCGAGTCGGTCGGCGACGGCGTGCTCGTCTACGGCCAGGACTTCTTCAGGGCGAACGCCGCGGCGCAGCGCATTCTCGGCATCAGCGCCGGCGAGATGCCGCCCGCGGAGGTGTTCGTCCCGCGCACTCTCGACGGGCGGCCCCTTCCACCCGAGGACTATCCGGCCAGGCGCGCACACGAGACCGGCCTGCCCCAGCCGTACCGGCTGCGGGCGCGGCTGCTCGACGGCACCGAGCGGGTCTTCGACGGCTCCGTGTCGCCGATCCTCATGCCGGGCGGCGAGGACATGGGCACCGTCGTGCTCTTCCGAGACGTCACCGACGAGTATGACCGCGAGTTCCTGACGCAGCGCTTCCTCGAGGAGCTGTTCGAGAACCTTCCGACTGCGATCTCCGTCATCGACGCGCACACGCGCGAGGTGCAGTCCGTGAACCGCGCGTACCTCGAGCTGATCGGCCTTGGGCTCGACGAGGTCGTCGGCACCAGGCCGCCGTACCCGTGGTGGGAGACCTCGTTCGACGAGACGGAGGAGGACTGGGCCACGAGCGAGCGTCCCGTGCGCCTCGAGGGCCTCTTCCGGCACCACGAGGGGCGGCTCGTGCCGGTGGAGATCCTGCGCATCCTGATCACAGGCGCCGGCGGAGCGCCCGAGCGCACGGTCTCTCTGGTCACCGACCTGAGCGAGCGGCGGCGCTTCGAGCAGCACCTCGTCCAGAGCGGCAAGCTGGCCGCAATCGGCGAGCTCGCCGCCGGGATCGCGCACGAGATCAACAACCCGCTCTTCGCGATCCTCGGCCTCGTCGAGTTCCTGCTCAAGGAGACCGAGCCCGGCACGAAGCCCTACGAGCGGCTGACGCTGATCCAGGAGACCGGGCTCGAGATCAAGGAGATCGTGCGCGCGCTGCTCGACTTCGCGCGGGAGCGCTCGGACGAGTTTCGACCCGTGATACTGAACGAGGCCGTCTCGCAGGCGGCCGAGCTCCTGCGGCGCACGTCCGCCGCGAAGCAGATCGACCTCGAGGAGCGCTACTGCGACGAGCCGCTCCTGGTGAACGGCAGCCCGAGCCAGCTGAAGCAGATCCTCCTCAACCTGGTCGCGAACGCGCGCCAGGCGATGCCGGACGGCGGCACGATCACGGTCGAGGTCGTCCGGGACGAGTCCTGGGCGCTGCTGCGCGTGAGCGACACCGGTCCGGGAATCCCGCCCGAGGTGCTCGGCCGCATCTTCGACCCCTTCTTCACCACCAGGCGCGACCTGGCCGGCACGGGCCTCGGCCTCAGCGTCAGCCTCGGGATCGCGCACATGCACGGCGGCGAGCTGACCGTGTCCTCCGCGGCAGGCGAGGGGGCTTCCTTCACCCTCAGGCTGCCGATCGTGGAGGAAGTCACTGCGTGACCCGGATCCTCGTGATCGACGACGAGCAGGTGATCCGAAACCTGATGGTGGAGATCCTCGAGGACGCGGGACACGCGGTCGTCGGCGCGAGTGATGCCCTGCGCGCGCTCGAGCTGCTCGGCGAGGAGAGCATCTCGCTCGTCGTCAGCGACATCATCATGCCCGGGCTGACCGGTCTCGAGCTGCTCGAGAGGGTGCGCCTGCAGCGCCCCAGCCTCCCCGTGATCATGGTCACGGGCGCCGGCACGCACGGCAACCTGACCGACGCGCTCGCACGCGGCGCAGACGGGCTCGTGATGAAGCCGTTTGCGCACGCGGAGCTGCTCGACGCGGTCGCGACCGCTCTCGACCGCGCCGGTCGCAGCGAGAGCGAGCTCCGCGAGCGGTTGCTCACGCCCACGCTCGCCGGCGCACTCGCCAACGCGATCGAGGCGCGCGATCCGAGCCTGCACGGCCACTGCGAGCGACTGGCGGCTCTGGCGATGCAGCTCGCCGACGAGCTCGAGCTCGACCACGAGCAGCTCGAGGCGGTTCGCCTCGGCGCCATCCTGCACGACGTCGGAACGATCGGCATCCCGGATCGCATCCTGCTCAAGCCGGGGCCGTTCTCACCCGACGAGCTCGCCGTCATGCGGACGCATCCGGTGATCGGCGACCGGATGCTCGAGCCTCTCCAGCTGCTTCAGGGCGTGCGACCCGTCGTGCGCCACCACCACGAGCGCTGGGACGGCCGGGGCTATCCCGACGGCCTGGCGGCCGAGCGGATCCCGATCGCAGCCCGGATCGTGGCCGTCGCCGACTCGATCGAGGCGATGTCGGCGCGGCGCCCGTACCGTGAGGCGCTGAGCGCGGCCGAGATTCCGCGCGAGCTGCGCGAGGGTCGGGGTGCGCAGTGGGATCCCGCGATCATCGACGTGGTCCTCGGCTTGATCGAGCGCGGTCGGCTCCGCTTCGACGGCGACGGCATTCGGCTCGTCTCCGGGTCGGCGACCGTCGAGCGTCGCCCCTCGAAACTGCCCGTCCTGCTCGTCGAGGGGGACTCCGAGCACGCGCTGATCATGAAGAAGCTGCTCGAGCACGAGCTCGAGGACGTCACCGTCGCGCACGCCTCGGATGTCGCGAGCGCTCGCGATCTCTGCCGCGGTGTCGCCTGGGCGCTGGTCGTGCTCGATGACCGGGTGTCCGACGGGACGGGCCTGGAGCTCCTCGAGCTCCTGCACGGGTCGAAGCCCGACCTGCCCGTGCTGATGCTGACCGACGAGCGGTCCGAGAGCGTGGCAATCGAGGCCGTCCGCCGCGGCGCCGCGGACTACGTGGTCAAGTCCAACGGCTACTTGCAGGAGCTGACGAGCCGCGTGCGAGCGCTTCTGGAGACCGCGTGATCCGGCTCGCGATCGTCGACGACCATCACGCCGTGCGCCGCAGCTTTGCTGACTTCCTCGGCGAGATCGGTGATTTCGAGATCGTGGGCGAGGCGGACAACGGCCTCGACGCGGTGGAGCTCTGCCGCTCGGCCGCCCCGGACGTCGTGGTGATGGACTGCCGAATGCCGGTCATGGACGGGATCGACGCGACCCGGCACATCCGGGCCGCCTCGCCCGCGACTCGCGTGATCCTCGTGTCCGCCTACGAGCTGCGGGAGCTCCTAGACGCCGGCCGGGAGGCAGGAGCTCACATGTTCGTGCTGAAGGGACTTTCGGGCGCGGAGTTGGCCGCGCACGTACGGGAGGTGGCCACGTGGCCGGCGTAGGCTCGAGTCCGGTCGGGAAGGCGCTCGGGCTCAGCCTCGGCGCGGCCACCGCCTGCTGGCTCGCGGCCTGGCTCGCATTTCCTGCCCACGGCACATGGCGGATCGCGACGGAGGACGTGCTCTGGAGCGTGATCTGCGGACTGGCCGGCGCCAGCGCCTTCTACGCCGCCTCCCGGCCCGCGAACCGCGACTTCCGGCGAGCGTTCGTCTTGCTCGGCACCGGCTCGATTGCGTGGGGCCTCGGCCAGGCGGCGTGGACCTGGTCCGAGCTGATCCAGGGCGACACGCCGTCGTCGCCGTCGCTTGCCGACATCGGCTTCGCCGGTTCGCTGCCACTGCTCGCGGCCGGGCTCCTGAGCTGGCCACGGTCCGGCAGGAGCTGGACCCGAAGCGAGCTGCTGGACACGCTGCTCCTGCTGGGCGTCGCCTTTCTCTTCGGCTTCGCCTTCGTGCTCGCACCGGTCGTCGAAGCCGGCCTCGACGGCTTCTCCGCCTGGCTCCTGCTCGCATATCCGCTCGGCGACATCCTCATCCTCGGCGTCATCCTCACGGGAGTCGCGCTGAAGAGCCTCCGGGATCACGGGCGCCTGATCGTGCTCGGCCTGGGGTTGCTCGCGCTGGTGGCGGCAGACACGCTCTTCGCACTCGCCGGCGATGCCTACGCCACCGGGCACCCGCTCGACGTGGGCTGGGCGCTCGGCTTCGCCGCGCTCGGCGCCTGCACGCTGCTCCCGCCCGGCTGGGGCACTCGTTTGCGTGTCCCCGCTCGGATCGGCCCCTTCCTCGTGATCGCCCTGTTCGCCCTCGTGGGCGCTTACGACCTCGTGCAATGGTCGGGCCCGCTGCCCGCTCTGGAGCTTGCCGACGCGGCGATCGCCTTCGCGCTCTTGCTCCTGCTCGCGCTGCGCTATGCGAGCCTGGCCGGAGCCCGACTACGCGAGTCGCGGCGCCTGGAGGCGATCAGCTTCGAGCTCGAGAGCGCGTACGCCGTTCGCCAGGGCGCCCTCGACGCGAGCCGCACCGGCGTCTGCGTGATCGGCCCGCACCAGGCCGTGGCCTTCCAGAACTCCGCGTGGCGCCGCCTGCTCGGCTCCGCCGCCGACGACCCGGAGGGCTGGGCCGACCTGCTGGCGGGAGAGGTTCCGAGCCTCAGGTACTGGACCGGCGGCAAGTTCCTCGTCGTCTCGCGGGTCAGCCTGGCCGGCGGGGACACCGTGATCACGGTCGACGATCTCACCGACCAGGAGCGGGAACGGTCGACCCGCGACCGCTTCCTCGCCGAAGTCGTCGGCGCCCGGGAGCGGGAGGCAAGGCGGATCGCGGAGCTGCTCCACGACGACGTCGTCCAGCGCCTGACCGCGCTGGCGATGCGCCTGGAGCTCGCCGGGCTGCGGGCGTCCGACCCTTCGCTCGGCGAGCTCTCCGGCGAGGCCGGAGGGATCGTGGGCTCGATCCGTCAGCTGCTCGTCGAGCTCCACCCCGCGGTGCTCGAGAGCCAGGGGCTGTCCGCGGCCGCTGACGCCGCCGCGCACACCCTGCGCTCGCTGGGGGTCGTCGTCGTCGTGCACCCGTTCGACCCACGGCTTCCGGTCGAGGTCGAGCAACTCGCCTACCGGCTCGTACAGGAGGCGTTCGCGAACGTGTTCAAGCACGCGCATGCCGCGCGCGTCGACGTTTCCTTCTCGACCGCAGGCCGGACGCTCCGCTGTCAGGTGAGCGACGACGGCCGTGGATTCGACCCCGATTTCGCCACGACGGCCGTCCAGCGGGGCTCGCTCGGGCTGCACCTGGTGCGCGAGCGAATCGAGCTCGCTGGCGGCCGGTTCCTGCTGGAGTCCGCGCCCGGAGCCGGCACGACCTTCGTCTTCGAGCTACCCGTCGACGGCGACACCGCAACCTCAGGAAGTCGGGCCGAGGAGGTGGCCTCGTGAGCCAGTCCCCGGTCCGCTGCCTGATCGCCGACGACCATCCCGCCCTCCTCTCGGCGGTGTCCGACTTCCTGCGGGCCGAGGGCTTCGAGATCGTCGGATCGGCCGCAGACGGTCTTCAGGCGCTCGCAGCCGCCGAAGCCGACCGGCCCGCGGTCGCACTCGTCGACTACAACATGCCGCGCTGCGGCGGCGCCGAGCTCGTGCGCCGGATCAAGGAGGTCTCGCCCGAGACGCGCGTGGCCGTCTACACCGCCGACGCGACCGACGAGGTCGTTGCGGGAGTGCTCGCCGCCGGCGCCGACGCGGTCGTGCTCAAGGAGGCGCCACTGGCTGACCTCGTGCGGGCGCTGACCTCGATTCTCGGCGGCCAAACGTACATCGACCCGGCGCTCGGCGCGCTGGCGAGCGGAGGAGCGCGTTCAGCCAAGGGATCCCCCGGAGGGCGGCTGACGGAGCGCGAGCTGGCCGTCCTGACGCTGCTTGCCGAAGGGCTGTCGCACGAGCAGATCGGGCAGCGCCTCGGGATCGCGTCCGAGACCGTCCGCACGCACGCGCGCAAGGCCGCCGACCGGCTCGGCGCACGGACGCGCACGCAGGCCGTCGCGACCGCGATCCGCCAGGGTCTCCTGTAAGTCTTCGCGCCGTACTCCGAAGCGGGGATGGCGGTCGGTCGGGAAAGAGGATCGCCACCACCGCGGTTCCGGACCATGCTCTGTCGGAGACGATGGTTCTGCGGCCTGATCGTCAGCTCGGCGGCTTTCCCCTCGACGCGTCGACGGGAGCAGCCACCGCTGCCATGCGAACGGCGCTCGAGTCGCTGCGAAGCCGCCTGGAGCTCGTCCTGGACGACAAGCTCGGCCCCGTCGCCGCCGAGCAGCGCGCGTTCCTCGAGGTCGCCAGACGGGACGGAGCCCGCCTGACCTCGCTCCTCGACGACGTCGAGCTGATCGCGGGCGCCGACGCGGGCGAGGTCGACCTCGACTGGGCTCCCTGCGACCTCGCGGAAGTGGCCGGCCATGCCGCCGAGACGGCCTGGCCGCGCGCGATCGCGGGCGGAAAGGAGATCGAAGTCCATGTCGACGGGCCGACGCTCGTGATGGCCGACGTGCGCAGGCTGACCGGGGCGGTCACGCGCCTCCTGCAGCTCGCCGTCGACGCTGCATCACCTGGGAGCGCGATCGAGATCGCGGTCTCCCGCGCAGCCATCGAGCTGCACTACGAGGCCGATGCGCTGCCGACCGACCGGACGCTTACCGTCGCCGTCGCGGACACGGTCGCCAAGCTGCACGGCGGAGCAGTGACGGCCGCGCTCGGCGACAACAGCGTCTCGATCTCGCTCGCGACCGCACCACCGCTGCTCGAGCTCGCCAGCACCGCGCCCTAGGAACGCTCGAGGAGCGTCTGTGCGGAACGCCTGCGGCGCCGGCGCTCGAGCACGAGCGCGACGGCTGCGAGCATGAGGAACGGGGTGAGCACGAGGGCGAACGCGAGCATCCATGCGAGCACCTTGACGAGCAGGGACGCGGCATCGCGCAGCGTGCGCTCGAAGTAACCGGGCTGCTGCGGCTCGACCGGCCGCTCGGCGGTGCGCGTCGTCAGGGTGAGGGAGACGCGGGCAGTAGCAGCGCGGCGGACGGTGTTGTCGCGGGCGCGCTCGCGGGCGGCGAGGGAGCGCCTCGCCTCGACCAGGCGACGGCGCAGCTCGGCGCGCGCCTCGTCCGTCAGTCCAGGCTGGCCCAGCTCCTCCTCCAGCGTCGCGATCGTGCGCTGCAGCGCGGCGATCGCGTCGCCCTGGCGGTCGAGGCCCGCCTGCAGATCCTCGATCGCGATGCTCTGGCCGACGATCGTCCCGAGCTGCGAGAACCGGAGGATCGCCTCCTGGACGCGCCCGACGGGGACACGCACCACGAGCAGGCTGTCGCCGTCGCCGTCGCCCGGCGTGTCGTAGCGGGCGGCCACGATGAAGCCTCCGAGCCGGCGTGTCGCCCGCATCGCCTCACTCGTTGCCGCGGACAGGTCGTCGAGGTTGCGGACGCGAACGAGCAGCTCCGCGCGATAGTCCTGGGCGCGGGAGCGGGCGGGCGGCAGAGTGGCGGCTTCGCTCCCCGCAGCCCGGAGCGCACGATCCGAAGGCACGGCCTGAGCGGGCGCGCCGAGGTCGCGAGTGGCCTCCTCCGAGACGGCCGTCTGTCCGCCGCCGGCGCTCTCGGAGGACGAGCTCGTGCCGCGCTGGCCGAGACCGACGATTGCGGCCGCGAAGGCGATCAGGAGGGCGGGCACGAGCACGAGGCCGAGGCGGCGCCGGCGCTTCGGCTCAGGCTCGGCGGCGGCGATCGCGCGCACCCGGTCGCGCAGCTCGTCGGTCGCCTGCGGCCTGGAGCCGCGCAGCTGCGCCGCGAGCTCCTCGAAGCGCTCGTCGACGGTGAGGTCAGGCGGTGACGGCATCTTGCATCCTCTCCTCGAGTCGCTGCAGGGCACGGCTGAGTCTCGTCGAGCACGCGGTAGGGCTGATCCCGAGCAGGCGCGCGACGGTCGGCCCGTCCAGCTCGAGCAGCACGCGGAGGGCGATCACCTCGCGCTCGGCCGCGCTGAGGCTCCGCAGCGCGGCCTCGAGCTGGGGCGAGAGGCCTTCGACGAACCCGTCGTCGGCCGCCTCGCGCGGCTCGGTGGCGGCGTAGGTGCCCTCGCGGCGCCGGCGGCGCT
>JBOHAW010000096.1:0-10545 GCA_050697975.1 Gaiellaceae bacterium | reverse complement strand
GCGTTGAAGACGTTGTGCTCGAGGTCGCAGCAGATCGCGACCGCCGTCAGCGAGATGTCGATGAGGTGGACGAGGGCCTCCGCGGGCAACCGTGCCTCGGCGACGGTGTAGTGCTTGAACTGGAGGTCCGGAGCGACCTCCATCAGCGTCGGCCAGTCCGGGCAGGAGCGCGAGCTCATCCCAGGGGAAGTTCGGCGGCTGCTCCGATTTCCTCCCTCGTCCAACGCCCCTCGAGCCGGACGACGCCGCGCTCGTCCCCCTCCGGGTAGACGAGGAACGTGAGCGCGTCATCGAGCTGGTGCAGAAGGCGTCCGTCGTCGGGATCGGACAGCCCGAGACGCAGCCGGAAGCTGCCGTCGGTGAAGGGGAGGCGCTCGACGTCGAAACGGAGACGGAGCTTGCCGGCCTCCTTCGACCAGCCGAGCTCTGCCGTATCGAGCATGCCCGAGACGAGCAGGAGTCCCGACTCCCCGCGCAGCTCGTACGAGAGGAGGGGAGGCTCGAGCGCGCGCGTCGTGACGATCCCCAGCCGCAGCCCGAGCGGCTCTCCGGCGAGGAACTGGCGGCGCTCCTCGCCCTCCGGACCGACCAGCTCGAGGTCGACGATGCGCGCCTCGCCGCTTCCCCACTCGCGCAGACCGGCCGCGCGCTCGGCGGGATCCCGCTCGCCCGCAAGCAGCCGGTGGTACCGGACGATCGCGTCGTGCGTCGCCCCGTCCAGCTCGACCCGGCCGGCTCGCAGCAGCACTGCCCGCTCGCAGAGGCGCTCGACCGCCGATGCGTCGTGGGAGACGAAAACGATCGTGCCGCCGCGCTGCTTGAACTCGAAGATCTTGCCGAAGCACTTGCGCTGGAAGGCTTCGTCCCCGACGGCGAAGACCTCGTCGAGCAGGAGGATGTCGGCCTCCATGTGCGCGGCGATCGCGAACCCGAGCCGCATGGTCATGCCGGAGGAGTACGTGCGTACAGGGAGGTCGATCGCGTCCTCCAGCTCGGCGAAGGCGACGATCTCGTCCATCCGCTCACGCACCGCCGCGCGGCCGAGTCCGTGGATCGAGCCGTTCAGGAAGACGTTCTCGCGCCCGGTGAAGTCGGGGTGGAAGCCCGCGCCGAGCTCGAGCAACGCGCCGACGCGACCCCCGACCTCCACCCGGCCCGAGGTCGGCTTGATGATCTCGCAGAGCAGCTTGAGCAGAGTCGTCTTGCCCGAGCCGTTGCGCCCCACGAGGCCGACGGCCTCGCCCGGCTCGACCGCGAAGGAGACGTCCCGAAGGGCCCAGACATCGGTGCCGCGAGCCCGCCGGCGCGCCACGAAGAACTCCTTCAGCGTGCGTGCCTGCTGCGGATAGACGCGGAAGCGCCGCGAGACGCCCTCGACGCGGATTCCGCCCGGCTTCACCCTCTCGACGGTACCGCAAGCGCCCGCCGGACGATGCCCGCGAGCACCGCCACGAAGGCCGGGTCGGCGTTGGGCATCTCGATCCGCTCGAGCCGCATGCCCAGCTCCTCCGCCCTCGCCTGCGCTTCGTGGTCGAGGTCCCAGCGAATCTCGAGATGATCGGCGACGAACCCGGCGGGGCAGAGGAGGACGTGACGAACGCCCCGGGTGTGGAGGTCCGCCAGGTGGTCGACGATGTCCGGGCCGAGCCAGGCCTCGCCGGTCGCCGACTCGCTCTGGAAGGAGAACGACCACTCGCTGACCGCGGCGCTCTCGGCGACCAGCCGCGCGGTCTCGAGCAGCTGCTCCCGGTACGGGTCTCCCTCCTCGAGAATGCGGGCGGGCAGGCTGTGCGCCGTGAAGACGACGTGAGCATCCGTGTCGCGGACGCGGTCGGCGAGCAGCTCGACGAAGCCGGGGTCGTCGCCCCAGCTCTCGACGAAGGCGAGCTCGGCGCGCCCGCCGAGCGCCTGCTCGAGCTGCGCGCGGTAGGCGCCGATCGACAGTCGGGAGTAGTGCGGTGCCAGCACGAGCCCGACGACCGTCCGCGCTCCGCCCGCGAGTGCCTGCTCGGCCGCCTCCGCTATGCGCGGCGTCCAGTGCCGCATGCCGGTGAAGACGGGGATGCCGAGCTCGCGCTCGAGCGCCGACCGCGTCGCCTTCGTGATCTCGTTCAGCGGCGAGCTGTCCTCGATCCCGAGCCGGCGGTAGCGATCGACCAGGTCCGCGAGCAGCTCGGGCCGGATCGGCCGCCCCCCGCGGATGTCGGCGTAGTAGGCGGGCACGTCCTCGAGCCGCTCGGGCGACCCGTATGCCATCAGCACGACGGCGGCGTTCAGGCGGCCACCGCCGCGGTTCGCTCGTGCACGAGCTCGACCAGCCGGCGGAGCGCGGCCGGGTGGGTGGCGGGCATGACGCCGTGGCCGAGATTGAAGATGTGGCCCGGCCTGCCCCCGGCAGCGTGCAGGATCTCCAGCGCCGTCCGCTCGACCCGCTCCCACGGCCCGAGCAAGAGCGCGGGATCGAGGTTCCCCTGCACGCCGCGGTCGTCGCCGACCTCGGCCCAGCCGCGGTCCAGGGGGATGCGCCAGTCGAGGCCGATCACGTCGCCGCCGACGGCGGCCATGGCGCCGAGCAGGGCCGCCGTGCCGGTGCCGAAGTGGATCGTCGGCACGTCGACCGCAGCGAGGATGCGCGCCGAGTAGGGCGCGACGAACTCCTCGTAGTCGGCAGGCGACAGCGCGCCCACCCACGAGTCGAAGAGCTGGATCGCGTCCGCACCCGCCTCGGCCTTCGCGGCCACGTACGGCGCGAACGTGTCCGCAAGCTTGTCCATGAGCGCGTGCCAGACGGCCGGCTCGCGGTACATCATCGTCTTCACCTTCACGAACTCGCGACTCGGCTTGCCCTCGATCAGGTAGCCCGCCACCGTGAAAGGCCCCCCGCAGAAACCGATCACGGCCTGGTCGGCCGGCAGCTCGGCGCGCGTGAGCCGCACGGCCTCGAGGATGAACGGGACCGACTCCTCCGGCGCGGGCACGCGCAGCCCGCGCACGTCCGCCATCGTCTCGACCGGCCGGGCGATCACGGGGCCGACGTTCTCGACGAGCTCGACGTCGACGCCCATCCCGATCACCGGCAGCATGATGTCTGCGAACATCACTGCCGCGTCGACGCCGTGGCGCCGGACCGGCTGCAGCGTCACCTCGGCGCAGAGCTCCGGGCGCCGGCAGACGTCGAAGAGCCCGTGCCGCTTGCGGATCTCGCGGTACTCCGGCAGCGAGCGCCCCGCCTGGCGCATGAACCACACGGGGGTGCGCTCGACCGGCTGCCGCCTCGCGGCGCGCACGAGAAGGGGCTCGGGCACGGCTCTAGACTAGCCCGGCCCATGGTTCCGACAGGCCCTCTGGCGGTGCGCTGGCTCGGCTGCGAGGTCGGAGCGATCCGCGCCGGCACGCTCCTCTCGGCGGCGATCGAGCTCGAGAACGCGGGCTCCGCGACGTGGCGCTCGCGCGGGAACGCGGGCGTCAAGGCTTCCTACCACTGGCTCGACGAGCGCGGAAACCCGATCGTCTGGGACGGGCTGCGCACCTCGCTCGACCGCACGGTCGCGCCCGGCGAGCGGATCTCGGCCGCCGTCGTCCTCCGCGCACCGATCCCACCTGGCCGCTACCGGCTCGCGTTCGATCTCGTGGACGAGGGACGGGCGTGGTTCGCCGAGCTCGGCAGCGCCACGCTGGAGCGCGAGGCCGACGTGGCCCCGCGGATCGAGCGCAGGCTCGCAGCCCGCGGCGGCGATCCGGCCGCGCTCGCCGGGCAGGAGGAGCCGCTCGTGCCCGAGGAGGAGGCGGAGGCGATCGCCCACCTCGGCGCGAACGTCGCGCCGGCGCCGGACTGGTCGCGCCGCGTGCTCGATGCCCACCAGGAGGGCTACGCCGCGGTCGGCGGCTCGATCGAGGCGGCGAAGGGCCTCCTCGGCCGCGCCCCGCGAGCGCTCGAGCCGTGGGCGCCCGGCACCGGGCGCGTGCCGGGCTTCCAGCACCCCCTCCTCTGCCCGTCGCTCGTGCGCGGGGTCGAGCCGGAGTGGCTGGAAGAGGTCGAGGGCCTCCCGGCGCTGCGTCCGCCCGCCGGCGAGCCATGGCTCTACGACGGGCGGATCACGGCCAGGCTCGCGCGTAGCAGCTAGAGCTCGACGGCGATCCGGTCGTCCACGCGTCTGAAGACCCACGCCCCGAGCGCGAGCGCCGCCGCGGAGGCGACGCAGAGGTAGGCCACGTCCGCGACGCGCGGCAGGCGGCCCTCCCAGAGCGGCGCGCGGATCGCCTCGATCGGGGGCGTGATCGGATTCCCCCAGCGCAGCACGGCGACGAGAGTCGGGTGCCGGTCGAACTCGGCGATCTGGTCGAAGCTGTAGAGCACGGGCGTGAGGAAGAACCAGGGCAGAAGCAGCGAGCCGATCAGATGCTCGACGTCCCTGAAGATCACGTTCGCCGCCGCGACCGCCACCGCCAGTCCGCCGGCGATGCCGACGAACACGACCCCGAGCGGGAGCGCGAGCCAGGCAGTCGCGCGTACGTCCGGGATGAGCGCCATGTTCAGGACGAGCAGCACCACGAGCATGACCGCGAACGTGACGAGCTGCGTCGCGACCGCCGAGAGCGGCACGAGCTGGCGCGGGAAGCGCGTCTTGCGGATCAGCGGCGCCTGGTCGAGCATGCTCCGCGCCGCGGCCGACAGCGAGGTGGAGAAGAAGATCCACGCCGCGAGGCCGGAGAGCAGATAGAGCGGGTAGTGCGGGATCTCGTCCGTGACCCGCCAGAGCAGCGAGAAGACGAGCACGTAGATCGCCATCAGCACGAGCGGGTTCGCGAGCGACCAGAGGATCCCGAGCGCCGAGCCCTTGTAGCGGGACTGGAAGTCGCGCCGGAAGAGGTTGGCGAACAGGTCGCGGTAGCGGAACAGGTCCGCGTAGATCGTCATGGGCGCGGTCTAGTGTACGAGTGACGTCCCACGGCGCCGGGAGAGCAAACACCGTGCTTACAGGGCTTCGTTACCCTTGTCACCCGTGAGCGCGGTCTCGGCACTCGCGGCGCTGCCGGCCGCCGCTGCGGTCATCTGGCTCTCGCTGCGCTCACCGCTCGCGGGCCGTCTCGCCCGCACGCCCGGCGGCGAGCGTTGGCGCTCGACGACGACGCCGCTCCTCGGCGGTCTCGGCATCTTCGCAGGCCTCCTGGCGGCCGTCGGCGTCGGTCTCGCCACCGGCGCGATCGAGGCGAGCGACGAGCTGCTCGGCATCGTCGCAGGCTGCGCCGTGCTCTTCGTGGCCGGGCTCGCCGACGACCTCTTCTCGCTCGGCCCGCTGGCGAAGATCGGCGGCCAGGTCGGGGCGACCGCGATCGTGCTGACGAGCGGGCTCTCGGTCGAGATCGTGGAGAACGACCTCGCGGCCACCGCGATCGCGATCGTCTGGCTGATCGGGATGACGAACGCCTTCAACCTGCTCGACAACATGGACGGCCTGGCGGCGACCCTGGCCGCGATCGCCTGCGTCTACTTCGCCATCGACGCGGTCACCGTCCACCCGAGCGACACCGTGCTCGTCCTCGCACTCGGGCTCGGCCTCGCGTGCGCCGGCTTCCTGCCCTTCAACGTCCGGCCGGGCCGTCCCGCCGCCGTCTTCATGGGCGACTCGGGCAGCCAGGTGATCGGCTTCGCCCTCGCCGCGCTCGGCCTGCTGGCGAGCTGGAACGTGGCCGGTACGACGGTGGCCACGCTGCTCCTACCGATCCTCATCCTCGCCGTGCCGATCCTCGACACCTCGCTCGTGACCGTCGTGCGGCTGCTCGAGGGGCGCCCGATCTCGCGGGGCGGCCGCGATCACACCTCGCACCGGATCGTTTACCGCGGCCTCTCCGAGCGCCGCGCGCTCGTACTGCTGGCGGTCATCGCCGCCGCGCTCGGCGCCACGAGCCTCGCCTACAACGTGCTCGACGACGCGCGCATCGCGATGGTGGGCGTGCTGCTCACCTTCGCCGGGCTGATCCAGTTCGCGAGCTTCATCGCCGACGTCGAGCGGGCCCCCGTCGAGGGCTCCCGCCTGCGCGCCGGCTTCACCCTGCACCGGCGGCGGCTCGTGGAGATGCTCGTCGACTTCGCCCTGGTCGGCGCGGCCTTCACCGCCGCGTTCCTGCTGCGGGTCGAGGACGGCGGGACGATCAACCAGCGTCATCTCTTCACCGTGTCGATCCCCGTGCTCGTCGCGGCTCGCTATGCGGCTTTCATTCCCTTCGGGCTCTACCGTGGCGTCTGGCGGTACGCCGGGGCGAGCGACGCCGCCCGCGTCGTGCTGGCCGTGGCGGTCTCCGAGCTCGTCGCCTTCTCCTTCCTCGCCGCCACTCGCACCTTCGGCGACTTCCCGCGCAGCGTCTTCATGATCGACGCCCTGCTCTGCACCGTCCTCGTCGGCGCCTCGCGCTTCGGCGAGCGTGCGCTCGCGCGCACCTTCTCGTCACTGCGAGGGCGGGGCGACCGGCGGCGAACCGTGATCGTGGGCGCCGGCCGGGCCGGACGGAGCCTGCTGCGCGAGTTGCGCGAGACTCCGGGCGAGCAGGTGGTCGGTTTCGTGGACGACGACGTTCGCCTGCGCGGCCGCCGCCTCCAGGGCGTCCGCGTGCTGGGAGGCTTCGAGTCGATCGGGCGCATCCTCGCCACGGCGAAACCGGACGCGGTACTCGTCACGATCCCGGCGGCGCCGCGTGAACGGCTCGACGCGATCGTGGCCGCCTGCGCGGACGCGGGCGTCCCCTGCCGGTTCGTACGCCGCGAGCTCGACCTCGACCCGCACGCGGTGCTCGGCGCAGCCGCGAAGTGAGCACGACCGCCGCCGCGCGCGCCCGGCGCGGGACGGAGGCGCGGCCGGGTCTCGTCGATCGCCTGCTCGCCGCCGCGCCCCTGCTGACCGTCTTCGTCTGGTTCAGCCTCGTCTACGCGTGGCAGGCGTGGCTGATGGGCACGCCGTTCATCTTCACGGACGAGCTCGAGTTCACCCAGTTGGCGCGCTCGATCGCCGACACGGGCGAGCCCGCGCGGCGCGGCGTCCCCTATTCGTTCGGCTCGCTCTCGGTCCTGCTGATGGCGCCGGCCTGGCTGCTCGACGACGTGCACGCCGCGTACGACGCGGCCAAGTACCTGAACGTGCTCGCGATGACCGCCTCGGTGTTTCCGGCCTACGGCCTCGCGCGGCTGCTGGTCGGGCGCTGGCCGGCGCTCTTCGCCGCGGCCGCGACGGTCGCGATCCCGGCGTTCATGTACTCGACGCTCCTGCTGGAGGAGCCGCTCGCGTACACGGTCTCCACGCTCTGCCTGTACCTGATCGTGAAGGCGCTCGCGACCCGGAGGGGCACATTCGTGACGGCCGCGCTCACCGCCTCGGCGCTGGCGCCGCTCGCACGCAGCCAGCTCGCGGTGATTCCGGCGATCTTCGCCCTCTCCGCAGTAGCGCTCGCCTGGCGGAGCCCCGCAGTGCGCGGCTGGCGAAGCCGCTGGACGCGCTGGGACTGGATCGGCGGCGTCACGCTCCTGCTCGGCGGCGTCGTGCTCTTCAGCGCGGTGATGGGCCACCTCTCCTTCAGCTGGCTCGTCGCGATGGGCCACTACAAGCAGCGCACGCTCGAGTACGGCCTCTGGGCCGGAGGCGCGTTCGCCGTCGGCGTCGGCGTGCTGCCGGTGGTCGCCGGCCTCGCGATGCTCGCGCGCCCGCGCGCCGAGGAGAGGACTCGCGCGCAGACGGCCTTCGTGACCGTGTTCGCGGCCTCGGTCACCGCTTTCGGTCTCTACACCGCGGTCAAGGCTGCGTACCTCTCGACCGTGTTCTCGACGCTCGTGATCGAGCGGAACCTGATCTACCTGGCGCCGCTCTTCTTCGCCGCCACGGCGCTCTGGCTCGAGCGCCCCCGCGTGCGCCCGCTCGCGGTCGCGGCGGCGGCGCTCTTCACGGGCGTCCTTCTGACGACAACGCAGGTAAAGCTCGACTATCCGAACTTCGAGGCGCCCGGCTTCGCCATCCTCGCCGGCGCGAATCGGGAGCTCGCGCTGTCGCAGCGGACGATCGAGCAGCTTCTGCTCGTCGTGCTGGCGATCGCGGTCGCGCTCGTGCTCGCGCCGCTCCTCGCGCGCGGCCGGCCGCGTCTCGTGTCGGGTGTGCTGGTCGGGAGCGCCGCGCTCGTGCTCGCCTGGAACATGACGGCCCAGGCGGCTGCGACGGACGGAGCCCGCTCGAGCGGCGACCTCCTCCTGCGCGGTTTCCCCGACCCCGAGGACTGGCTCGACCGCGCTACGGGCGGCGAGCCGGCGTTCTACCTCGGCCAGCGGGTGGCCGACCCGAACGGCGTCCACCTCATCGAGTTCTGGAACCGCTCGCTGAAGGAGGTCTGGGCGCTGGACGACACCGCCCCCGGGCCCGGTCCGACACAGCACCCCGACCTCGCCCGCGCGGACGGGTCGCTCTTCCCCGACCCGCCCTACCGCTGGGTCGTGGCCGACGCCGGCATCAACCTCGTCGGCGCGCCGGTCTACCGGGTGGGCGGCTGGCAGCTCTGGCGCCTTGCGCCGCCGCTGCGACTGCGCGACGCCGTCACGGGCATCTTCTCGGACGGGTGGGTGGGCGAGCGGACGACCTTCTCGCAGTTCTCGACTCCCGGAAACCGCGCCGGCCGCATCGTCGTCGGCGTCTCGCGGCGCGACTGGGGCGGGACCGACGTGCCCGGCGCGGTCACGATCACCGTCGGGCCGCTCGTGATCGGGCCGGACAAGCAGCCGGCGCTCGGCCGGGTCGACGAGACGCGCCGCTGGATCATCCACTCGAGCCAGGCGCGCGACTTCGTGATTCCTACGCCGCGGCCACCCTTCCGCGTGGAGGTCTCCATCACGCCGACGTTCGTCCCGGCCGAGCTCGACCCGCGCCTCTCTGACCGCCGCGCACTCGGCGGGAAGGTCTCCTACCGCTTCGAGCCGACGAGGCCCTGACAGACATCGCCCCCGCAGACATGACCCGGGGTCAGACCCGGGTCATGTCCGGAAACAACGTCACCCCCGGTCACCGCCACGCGGCGCAGACGTACGTGAAGCGGAAGCGAAGCGCGAGGCGGGCGAGAGGGCCCGAGCGCTCGGCTGCGCGCAGAGCCGCGGCGACCGGCCGCGGCACGGCCACCGTCTGCGGTGAGAAGAACGGTCGCAGCTCGAGGCGGCCGAAGCCGGCCGCGCGCAGGTCGCGCTCGACGTCGGCGACCGGGTACTGACGCGGATTCAGGTCGAAGACGAGCTTGCGGTCCGTGTAGCCGGCCACCCGCCGGAAGAAGGCGGCGCGGTCGCGGGCGTAGTAGATCGCACGGAAGCACGTGGTCGCCGCCACCGGCCCGGCCGGCTCGTAGTCGTTCAGGTCGCCGAGCTCGACCGTCCGGCCGCGTCTCCGCGCCGCCTCGACCATCGGACCGCTCAGGTCGAGGCCCAGATACTCGACTTCGTACGGAACGAGGAACTCGGCGAGGCCGCCGTCACCGCACGCGAGGTCGAGCACGCGGTCGCCCGGCTCGAGCCTCGGCCCGAGGCCGACGACCAGCACGGCGCGCCGCGCCAGGTAGCCCGCCGGGTCGGCGTACGCCTCGTCGCTCCAGCCCTCGGCCGCCCGGTCGTACTGGTCGGCCTTGCTCACCGTACCGAGCGCAGGCGCTCGGGGTGCTTGCGCACGAAGCGGAGAATGCCGCGCCAGTGCCACAGCGTGCGCCGCGTCAGGAGCCGCCGGTCGCTTGCGCGATCGTACGCGTGGTGGACGACGGCGGCCGGCACGTACCAGCGTTCCCAGCCGGCCCGGGCGGCGCGGTAGCAGAGGTCGATGTCCTCTCCGTAGAGCCGGAAGTGGGCGTCGAAGCCGCCGAGCTCGTCCAGCATCGCGCGCCGGAGGAGCAGGAACGCCCCGATCATCCAGTCCGCCTGCACGGGCTCGGTCGGTCGCTCGTCGAGCATGTAGTGCGCCCGCTGGCGCTCGAACGGCCGGAAGAGCGCACGCAGCGGCGTCCGCCGAACGAGCGTGCCGACCACGGTCGGGAACCGGCGCCGGGTGGGCTGCCAGCTTCCGTCGGCGAAGAGCATCCGGGGGCCGACGACCCCGCAGCGCGGGCGCGCGACGGCGAACGCGTGCAGAGTCGCGACCACGTCCGGCTCGGGCACGGCGTCGGGATTCACGATCACGACGAACTCGCCGCTCGTCGCGGCGATGCCGCGGTTGGCGTTCGCGGCGAAGCCGAGCGGGTGGGGATTCTCGAGCACGCGCACGCCCGGCGCCTCGCCGACGCTACCGGGCCGGTTGGCGACGACGACCAGCTCGTCCACCTGTGGGCGCAGTGCGGGCAGCAGGTCGCGAAGCTCCGCAGCGTGCCCGTGCGAGACCACCACCGCCGAGATGCTCATCCGCCGATCACCTGCCGGTACACCTCCGCCGTACGCCTGGCCGTCTCGGTCCAGCTGAACTCCTTCGCGCGCTCCAGGCCCGCCGCCACGAGCCGCTCGCGCTCGGCGAGCGCGAGCGCGACGCCGGCCGCGAAGTCGCTCCG
>JBOHAW010000095.1:0-6909 GCA_050697975.1 Gaiellaceae bacterium | reverse complement strand
GACGTGGCGGTGGCACGCTTTGCGCAGCGCCAGGGCGGAGGGTTCGGGGTCGCGAAGCGCGCTGCGCGCGCGCTCATCCGACTGCGGTCGGGCTACCGCGCGGCCGAGCCGCTCTCCGGCCAGCGGTCGCTCTCGCCGGCGGCACGCGCCGCCTGCTTCCCGCTCGCGCCGGGGTTTGGCTGCGAGACGCGCATGACGGCGGAGGCCGTCAGGGCCGGCCTCCGCTACGTTGAGGTCGAGCTGCCGCTTCAGCACCGGGCGACGCACCGGGATCTGGCGGGCTTCCTGCACCGCGCGCGCCAGCTCCGCGACATCCTGCTGGCCATGGGCCCCCTCGGAATCAGCTACCGGGGCCTGCGCCTGCCCCTCGTCGGATGGCTCTTCGCGCTGCGTCGCAATCCAGCCGTCTCCCTCGTCTGCCTCATCGGCGCGGCCGATGATGCATGGAGCGGTCCCGAGCGGGGCTTCCGCGACCACCTCTGGGCCGGACGGTCGACCGGCGTGCTCAAGCTCGTGGCGATTCCGGCCGTCGGCGCGCTGGCGACGCGCAAGCTGTCCGGCGCGCTCCTCGTCGCCCTGGCGGCGAACAGCGTGAACCAGCTCGACACCCGGCCTGGGCGCGCGCTGAAGGCCTACCTCGCGACCGCGCTCGCGGTCGACGCGCCGGTCGGAGTCGCCGTCCTGCTTCTTCCCTACGATCTTCGCGAGATGACGATGCTCGGCGACGCAGGCTCGAACGCCCTCGGCGCGATGCTAGCCTTGAGTTCCGTGGATCGGCTCACGGGACGAGGACGCTGGCTCGCGATCGGAGCGCTTGCCGGCCTCACGCTCCTCGGCGAGCGAACCTCGATCGGCCGCCTGATCGAGCGCACGCCCGGGTTCGCGCAGCTCGACCGCATGGGCAGGGTGGGGCCATGAGCGCGCAGCCGACCAAGTACGTGTTCGTGACCGGCGGCGTCGTGTCGGCGCTCGGCAAGGGCATCGTGGCCGCCTCGCTGGGGCGGCTGCTCAAGGCCCGCGGCCTCAAGGTGCAGGCGCAGAAGTTCGACCCGTACCTGAACGTCGACCCGGGCACGATGAGCCCGTTCCAGCACGGCGAGGTCTTCGTCACCGAGGACGGCGCGGAGACGGACCTCGACATCGGGCACTACGAGCGCTTCATCGACGAGAACCTCTCCCGCAACGCGAGCCACACGGCGGGCTCGATCTGGCACTCGGTGCTGCGCAAGGAGCGCAAAGGCGAGTACCTGGGCGCCACCATCCAGGTGATCCCGCACATCACGAACGAGATCAAGGAACGCATCCGCCGCGTCGCCGAGGCCACGCCGGCCGACGTCGTCATCAGCGAGATCGGCGGGACCGTCGGCGACATCGAGTCGCTGCCGTTCCTCGAGGCGATCCGTCAGTTCCGGCGCGAGGCGGGGCCCGAGAACGTCCTCTACCTCCACGTCACGCTCGTCCCGTTCATCGAGGCGGCCGGCGAGCTGAAGACGAAGCCGACGCAGCACTCGGTCAACGAGCTGCGCCGCATCGGTATCCACCCCGACGTCGTCGTCTGCCGCTCGCACGAGGAGCTGTCGGACGACATCCGCGACAAGATCGCGCTCTTCGCCGACGTCGAGCCGCGCGCGGTCATCGGTTGCCGGGACGTGCCGGACGTGTACCTCGTCCCCTCGGCTCTGCAGGCCGAGGGCCTCGACGATCTCGTCTGCGATCAGCTCGGGCTGCCCGCGGGCGAGGCGGATCTCGGCGAGTGGATCGAGCTGACGAAGCGCATCGACCGCCGCCACGAGGAGGTGGAGATCGCGCTCGTGGGCAAGTACGTGAAGCTGCGCGACGCCTACCTCTCGGTGCACGAGGCGCTCAAGCACGCGGGCGTCCACCAGGGCTGCCGGGTGCGCGTGCGCTGGGTCGACGCCGAAGGCATGTCTCTCGAGGAGGCCGCGGAGACGCTCGAGCAGGTGGACGGCGTGCTCGTGCCGGGCGGGTTCGGCTCGCGGGGCTGGGAGGGCAAGATCCTCGCCTGCAGGGTCGCGCGCGAGCGCGGTATCCCGTACCTCGGAATCTGCCTCGGGATGCACGTGGCGGTCTCCGAGTTCGCGCGCCACGTCGTCGGCCTCGACGGTGCCAACTCGACGGAGATGGATCCCGAGACGCCGTATCCCGTGATCGACCTGCTTCCGGAGCAGAAGGAGATCGAGGACCTCGGCGGGACGATGAGGCTCGGCGCCCAGGCGGTGGAGGTCGCGCACGACACACGCGCGCGCGACGCCTACGGCGAGGCGGTCATCCACGAGCGGCACCGGCACCGCTACGAGGTGAACAACCATTACCGGCCGCGGCTCGTCGAGGCGGGGCTCGTCGTTTCGGGCACGTTCCAGGAGGGACGGCTCGTCGAGATCGTCGAGCTGGCCGACCACCCCTGGTTCGTGGCGAGCCAGTTCCACCCGGAGTTCAAGTCGCGCCCGACGCGGCCGGCGCCGCTGTTCCGCGAGTTCGTCGGGGCCGCGCTCGAGCGCGCCCGGGAGCGCAGCGGAGTGGCCCTGCGCGCGGCGGGCTAGCGGGTACCAGATCCCTCGGTGACCTCCAGCGCCGTGACGGCCGTGTTCCTCGAGCTGGCGGCGCTGGTGACGCCGCCCGGACAGGAGCGCGCGGCGGCCGACTGGGTGACGGCGTACCTCGACCGGCTCGGCCTCGACGTGTCCGAGGACGACGCCGGCGCGCGCATCGACGGGAACGCCGGCAACCTGCTCTGCCGGCTGGAGCCCACGGACGGCGGCGGCCTGCCGCTCTTCTTCTGCGCGCACCTCGACACGGTGCCCCCGCAGGGCCCGATCGAGCCCGTGCTCGAGAACGGAGTCGTGCGCAACGCCGGCGGCACCATCCTCGGCGCCGACAACAAGGCCGCGGTCGCCGCGATGCTCGAAGGCGTGCGCCGCATCGTGGAGGAGCGCCGCCCGCATGCCGGCATCGAGCTGCTCTTCACGCCCAAGGAGGAGGTCGGCCTGCTCGGCGCCAAGGCGTTCGACGAGCAGCGCCTGCAGGCACGCGTCGGCTTCGTCTACGACCAGGGCACGCCGATCGGCGAGGTCGTGCTGGGCGCGCCGACGCAGCGCTCGCTGCACGTGCGCTTTCACGGGCGCGCCGCCCACTCCGGCATGCACCCCGAGGACGGGCGCTCGGCGATCGCCGCGGCCTCGAAGGCGATCGCCGACTTCCGGCTCGGGCGGATCGACGCTGAGACGACGGCGAACGTGGGGCTGATCAGGGGCGGCACGGCCCGCAACATCGTCCCCGAGTGGTGCAGCTTCGAGGCCGAGATCCGGTCGCACGACCAGCGCTCACTCGACGACGTCGTCCAGGAGATGATCGACTCGGTCACGTTCGCGGCGGGCCTCGCCGAGTGTGAGGTCGAGACGAGGGTCGAGGAGAGCTACCGCGGCTACCGCTTCCGGCGCGACGATCCCGCCGTGCGCCTGGCCGTGGCGGGGCTCGAGCGCGCGGGCATCGAGCCGCGCCTCGGGCTCACCGGCGGCGGCGCCGACGCGAACGTCTTCAACGAGCGCGGCTTCTCCTGCGTCAACCTCGCGAACGGGATGGCCGCGATCCACACGGCCGACGAGCACATCGCGGTCGACGACCTCGAGCGCATGGTCGACGTCACGCTCGCGCTCGTCGAGGTGGCCAGGGAAGGTGCTTAGCCTCCGGCGGGGGACGATCACCGCGATCGTCGAGCGCCTCGAGGGGCTCGCCCGGATCGAGGTCGACGGCGCGCCGTGCGTGGCGTACCCGCGCCTGACCGGGCCGGTCGCGCTCGGCGACGAGGTGCTCGTGAACGTGCAGGCGCGCGAGCTCGGTCTCGGCTCGGGCGGCTTCGACGTCCTGTACGCGAACCTGACGCGGGGCCTCGAGCTCCCGGTCGAGCCCGGCGCCCACGTGATGAAGCTCCCGTACACGCCTCTGCAGGCTGCCGTGCGGCACGCCGAGGAGGACGGCCCGCTCGCGGACACGCTCGCCGGCATGCCGGTCGTCTGCTGCTCGCTCCACAGCCAGCTCGCGCCCGTCTGCGCCGGGCTCGGGACCGGGCTGCGCGTCGCCTACGTGCAGCTTCCGGGCGGCGCGCTGCCCGTCTCGCTCTCCGACGCCGTGCGGGCGCTCAAGGAGCGCGGCCTCGTCGAGACGGCGATCGCCGCCGGCGCGTGCGTGGACGGCGACGTCCAGTGCTCGGGCCCGGCCTCGGCGCTCGCCTGGGGGGCCGCGCAGGGGTACGACGCGATCGTCTGCGCGATCGGGCCGGGAATCGCCGGGACAGGCACGACGCTCGGCCACGGCGGCCTGGCCGCCGCGGAGGCGGCGAACGCCGCGAGCGCGCTCGAGGGCTCGCCGATCATCGCCGCACGGGTGTCGCACGGCGACGAGCGCGCGCGCCACTCCGGCGTGTCCCACCACACCCGGACGGCACTCGAGCTCTGCCTGGGCAGCGTCACGGTGGCGTGGCCGGCCGGCCTGGCCGCGCCCGCGTGGCTCGAGCCGAGGGAGGAGATCGACGCGAGCGGATGGCGCGAGGCGTGCGCCGACCTTCCGCTCGAGCACATGGACCGGGGGCCCGACGACGATCCGTGGTTCTTCGCGGCTGCGTTCGCCGCCGGCGCACTGGCGCGCTCGCGCGCCGTCTGATGGAGGAGCGGAGGCTCGGCCCCGTCGTCGGCCTGGGCACGTGGAACCCGTTCGCCGGTGGCCACGAAGATCTGGACGTCGTCGCCCGTCCAGGCGCGCCGGCAGTACAAGGCGCAGCTCGACTCCGCCTGGCTCGGCGCCGAGGAGCGCGATCTGGTTGCCCGCCTCGCCGGAGCATGAGCGCGCCCACCGTCTCCGAGACGGCGCTCGCGTTCTACGAGGTCGAGCGGGTATCGTCCCGCGCGCCATGCGGATCGGTGTCGCGAAGGAGATCAAGACCGACGAGTACCGCATCGCGCTGACTCCCGCCGGGGCGCGCGAGCTCGGCCAGCGCGGCCACGAGGTGATCGTCGAGGCGGGGGCCGGCGACGGCAGCTCCTTCCCCGACGCGGCCTACGAGGCCGTCGGCGCGCGGATCGCGGCGGTCGAGGACGTCTGGGCCGACTCCGAGCTGCTGCTCAAGGTCAAGGAGCCGATCGAGCCCGAGTACGGGCGCCTTCGTGAAGGCCTCGTCCTCTTCACGTACCTCCACATCGCCGCCGACGAGCCGCTCACACGCGCGCTCGCCGACAGCGGCGTCGCCGCCGTCGCCTACGAGACGGTCGAGACCGACAACCGCGCGCTGCCGTTGCTCGCGCCGATGAGCGAGGTCGCGGGCCGCCTCGCCGCGCAGGCCGGCGCCTACTTCCTCGAGAAGCCGCTTGGTGGCCGCGGGCTGCTGCTCGGCGGCGTGGCCGGGGTCGCCCCGGGCCTCGTCGTCATCATCGGCGGCGGCATCGTCGGCTACAACGCCGCCGTGATCGCAATCGGGCTCGGCGCCCAGGTCACGATCCTCGAACGCTCGATCGACCGTATGCGGCACCTGGAGGAGGTGCTTTCGGGGCGCGTCACGCTGCTCATGTCCTCCAGCCTTCAGATCGAGGAGTCGGTGGCCGAGGCGGACGTCGTGATCGGCGCCGTCCTCATCCCCGGAGCGCTCGCGCCCAAGCTCGTGACGCGGGAGATGATCCGGGGCATGAAGCAGGGGGCGGTCCTCTGCGACGTCGCGATCGACCAGGGCGGATGCGCCGAGACCTCGCGACCGACCACGCACACCGAGCCGGTCTACTCGGTCGACGGCGTCACGCACTACTGCGTCGCAAACATGCCGGGCGCGGTGCCGATCACCTCGACGAAGGCGTTGACGAACGCGACGCTCCCCTACGTCGAGGCGATCGCCGACCACGGGCTCGCCGAGGCGGTCGCGCGCGATCCGGCCCTCGCGCGCGGCGTCAGCGTGCTCGACGGCAAGATCACGTACGAGGCGGTGGCCGAGGCCCACGGGCTCGAGTACTCGCCGCTCGAGGACGTGCTCCCGCTCTCGCGGGTGTAGGGCTAGGCTCCCTCGGCCTCGGGCGGCTTCGGCTTGCGCTGCGGCGTCAGCTTCACGACGGCGTAGGTGATGCCCGCGGCCAGTCCGATCACGCCGACGATGAACAGGACGATGCCGAGGAGACCGAGGAGCGTGCTCATCGCGGCCGTAGAATAGCCACGTAGATGCCTCGCGCGTGCGTGATCGTGCTGGACGCCGTCGGGGCGGGAGCCCTGCCGGACGCGGCTGACTTCGGTGACGAGGGCTCCGACACCCTCGGCAACGTCGCCCGCGCGGTCGGCGGCCTCGACCTCCCGAACATGGAGGCGCTCGGGCTCGGAAACGTCGAGCCGCTCGAGGGCTGCCGCCCGCAGCCCGGCGCCCCCGCCGTCGCCGGCCGGCTCGTCGCGCGCTCGAAGGGCAAGGACACGACCACCGGTCACTGGGAGCTGATGGGGGTGGTCACGCCCCAGGCGATGCCGACGTACCCGCACGGCTTCCCGCACGACGTGATCGACCCGTTCATGCACCGCACCGCGCGCGGCGTCCTCGGCAACAAGCCGGCTTCCGGGACGGAGATCATCCAGGAGCTCGGGGAGGAGCACCAGCGCACCGGCAAGTGGATCGTCTACACCTCGGCCGACTCCGTCTACCAGATCGCGGCGCACGAGGAGACGATCCCCCTCGAGGAGCTGTACGAGGCGTGCCGCGCAGCACGAGAGATCCTGACGGGCAAGCACGCCGTCGGGCGTGTGATCGCACGGCCCTTCGCCGGCGAGCCCGGCCGGTACGAGCGGACGCCGAACCGCCACGACTTCTCGCTCGAGCCGAAGCGCCCGAACTACCTCTCGCTCGTGAGGGAGGCAGGAGCGCAGGTGCAC
>JBOHAW010000094.1:0-6002 GCA_050697975.1 Gaiellaceae bacterium | reverse complement strand
GCAGCGCCTCGCGCGCGACCGCGCGGTCGTCGAACGGCCGCAGCTCGCCGCCGATCTCCTGACCCTGCTCGTCGCCCTTGCCGGCGATGACGAGCACGTCGCCGGGTTGTGCGAGCTCGACCGCCTGCACGATCGCGGCGCGGCGGTCGGGCTCGACCTCGAGCGCTCCGGGGGGAGCACCGGCGACGACTGCCTCGATGATCGCCAGCGGATTCTCGCTGCGCGGATTGTCCGAGGTCGCGATCGCAATGTCCGCGAGCTCCGAGGCGATCCGGCCCATCTCCGGCCGCTTGCCCGGGTCACGGTCACCTCCGCACCCGAACACGCAGAGCACGCGCCCCTGGGCGAGCGCCCGCGCCTCCTCCAGAACCCGCACGAGGGCACCCGGCTTGTGGGCGTAGTCGACGAGCACCGTGAACGGCTGGCCTTCGTCGACCGACTCGAGCCGGCCGGGGACGCCCTCGAGCCGCTCGACACCGGCCGCGATCGCCGCATCGTCGACGCCGAGCAGGCGCGCCGCGGCGACGGCACCGAGCACGTTCTCGACGTTGAAGCTTCCGGGCAGGCGCGTGCGGAGGTCGATCCCGGCGGCGCGGAACCGGGCGCCCTCGGGGTCGAGCTCGAGGCCCTCAGGGGTCACGTCGGCATCCTCGGCGAGCCCGAACGTGAGCACCCGGCCGCCCCGAAGCTCGTCCGCGAGCCGCCGCCCATGCGGATCGCCGACGTTTACGGCCGCGGGCGGGCGCTCGCCCTCGACGAACAGGCGTCGCTTCGCCTCGAAGTAGCGCTCCATCGTCCCGTGGAGGTCGAGGTGCTCGCGGCTCAGGTTCGTGAAGACGAGCGCGGCGAAGCGCACACGGTCGAGCCGGTGCAGCTCCGAGCCGTGTGAGGAGGCCTCCATCGCGCAGCTCCGGTTCCCCGCGTCGAGCATGTCGCGCAAGAGACGTTGCAAGTCGATCGCCTCCGGCGTGTTCAAGGCCGCAGGCCGCACCTCGCTCCCGACCCGCCGCTCGATGTTCCCGAGCAGACCCGGGCGCCGGCCGGCGGCCTCGAGGATCGAGTAGAGCAGGTAGCTCGTGGTCGTCTTGCCGTTCGTCCCCGTCACGCCGGCCACCTCGAGCTCTCGCGACGGGTGCCCGAAGAACTCGTCGGCCGCGACGGCCATGGCCGCTCGGGCATCTTCGACGACGAGCTGCGGCACACCGGCCTCAACTGGGCGCTCCACGACGAGGGCGACCGCTCCCGCCGCCACGGCCTGGCCGGCGAAATCGTGCCCGTCGGCGCGTGTCCCGGGCACGCAGAAGAAGAGGGTTCCCGGAGCGACGCTCCGAGCGTCGTGGGCCAGCTCGCGCACCTCTGCCGGCGCCTGGCCGACGACCTCCGTCGGAGCGAGCGCCGCGATCACGCGGTCGAGGTCCATGCGGAGGGGGAGTCTAGCTAGGGGCCCAATGGGGCATCCGGAGGCACCTCGAGGTACTGGAGGCCGAAGCGGGCGATCTGCTGGAAGGCCGGAGCAGCCACCACACCTCCCCAGATCACGCCGCGCGGCTCGTCGACCGAGACGAGGATCACGAGGCGCGGGTCGCTCGCGGGCACGAAGCCCACGAAGGAGGCGACGTAACGGGAATCCGAGTAGCCGCCGCGCTCGTCGGGCTTCTGCGCCGTCCCGGTCTTGCCTGCGACGCGGTACCCGGGCACTGCGGCAGCGGTGCCCGTCCCGCCGTCGTCGACCACGCCCCGGAGCATGGCCTTGATCTGCGCGGCCACCGCCGGTGAGACGATGCGCCGCTTCTTCGGCGCCGTGCGCGCCCCGCCGGCGATGCGGTCGACGAGGTGCGGCTGCACCCAGACGCCGCCGTTGGCGATCGTCGCGTAGGCCGCCGCCATCTGCACGGGCGTGACGCCGATCCCCTGGCCGATGGGGACGTTGCCGATCGTCGAGCCCGACCATCGTGCCGGCGGCAGGACGATGCCCGAGCTCTCCCCGGGGAAGTCGATGCCGGTCGGCCGGCCCAGCCCGAAGCGCTCGATCCAGCGGCCCAGGCGCGTCTCCCCGAGGAGCTGGGCGAGCGTGACCGTCCCGACGTTGGACGAGCGCGACAGGATCTCGGCCACCGTCATCGTCTCGGTGTCGCGCTCGTGGGAGTCGTGAATCGTGCGGTCGGCGACGTGGATCTGATACGGGAGGGTGAACGGCGTGCGCGGGGTGACGAGCCCCTCCGAGAGGACCCCCGAGACGGTCACGAGCTTGAAGGTGGAGCCCGGCTCGTAGACGTCCGTGACGGCGCGGTTCCGGGTGCGCGCGGTCGACGTCTCGCCGAAGCGATTGGCGTCGAATCGCGGCGAGACGGCCATCGCGAGGATGGCGCCCGTGCGCGGGTCGAGCACGATCGCGCTGGCCGACCTGGCGCGCCACTGGCGGACGGTGCTCCCGACGACCTGCTCGGCGTTTGCCTGCATGTGGTGATCGAGCGTCAGCTGGACGTCTCGCCCCGCCTGCTCGGCCGTCGAGCTGATCACGTCGATGGCGCGCCCGAACGGATCCTTGACCATCGTCTGGCTGCCGGGCCGGCCGGCGAGCACACCGTCGAGCGAGCGCTCCAGCCCGGCGAGCCCGCGATTGTCGACGCCCGCGTACCCGAGGACGTGCGCCGCCACCGAGCGTTGCGGGTAGGCGCGCCGCTCCTCCGGGTAGAAGCCGAGGCCGGCCAGCCCCAGCTTGGCGAGCGCGTCCGCCCGCTCGGGGTCGGCCTTCCGCTGGACGTAGACGAACCCGCGCGTGCGATCGGAGAGGCGCGCGAGCAGCGTCTCGGGGTCGAGACCCAGCGTGCGCCCGGCCGCCAGCGCCACGGCCCGGGGCCGGCGGATCTGCCTCGGGTCGGCATAGACGGTCGTCGCGCGCTCTCCGATCGCGAGCTCGACGCCGGTGCGGTCGTAGATCGTGCCGCGGCTCGCCGGGATCACGACCGTCTGGCGGTGCTGGCTCGCCGCCATCCGCGCGAGGGGAGCGGCGCGCACGCCCTGGAGCCAGACCGCCCGTCCCAGCGAGGCCGCGAAAGCGAGCGCGAGCACGACGAGCAGCAGCCGGATGCGGCGGTCGACCAGGTTCCCGCGCCGTCTCACTTCCCGGCCGGGAGCCGGACGTAGGTCGTCTGCTCCTGCGTCGCCTGCACGAGCCCGAGCTGCTTCTGGGCGAGCGCCTCGATGCGCGGCGTGGCGGCCGCGCTCGAGAGACGCGACGAGAGCGCCGCGTTCGCGGCCCTCAGGTTCGCACGCTCCTGGGCGAGGCTGTCAAGCCGCATATTGAGCTGGAGCGCGGCGACGTTGAGCGCCACGACTCCGGCCAGCAGCGCAGCGAGGACGCCGATCCAGAGCGCTCCACCCAGGATCGCCGGGCGGTCGCTCCGGCGTGGCCGGGACGCAGGGCGCGGACGCGGACGCGCCCGCGGACGCGGTGCGGGCTCGGCCCTCGGCGCCGTGTCCGCCCAGGCGGCCATTACGGCTGCTTCACCGCCGCCCGGAGGCGTGCCGACGAGGCTCGCGGATTCAGCGCCACCTCGCGCGCGCCCGGCCGGATCGCCCTCCGGTTGATCGCGCGCAGAACGGGCTCCTGCCCGCACACGCAGATCGGGAAGTCGGGCGGGCACACGCAGCCGCGCTCGCCGTCCCGGAGGAAGCGCTTGACGATGCGATCCTCGAGCGAGTGGAAGCTGATCACGGCGAGCCGGCCGCGCGGCCGCAGCATCTCGAGAGCCGACGGGAGCGCCGCCGCCAGGGCCTCCAGCTCGTCGTTGACCGCGATCCGCAGCCCCTGGAACACGCGCTTGGCGGGATGCCCCTCGCCGAAGCGCGCCGGCGCGGGAATCGCCGCCTTGATCGTCTCGACGAGGTCACCGGTGCGCTCGAACGGGCGCTCGCGGCGGCGGCGGCCGATCGCGCGGGCGATCTGCCTCGCATACCGCTCCTCGCCGTACCGGCGGAAGATTGTCTCCAGCTCGCGCTCCTCGGCCTCGTTCACGAGCTCGCGCGCCGACAGCGGCGCCGTGGGGTCCATCCGCATGTCGAGCGGCGCGTCGGCCGCGTACGAGAAGCCGCGCTCGGGGCGGTCGATCTGCATGCTCGAGACGCCGAGGTCGAGCAGGATCGCGTCCGCCTTGACGCCGTTGCCGGCGAGCTGACCGAGCACGGTCGCGAAGTCGCCCCGCAGGAAGCGCGACTGCAGCCCGCCGTGGCGGCGCTGGAACCCCTGGAAGAACGGGCGCACCGTCGGGTCGCGGTCGATCGCGACGAAGCGGCCGCGGCCGTCGAGCTCCGCCGCCAGCAGAGCGGCATGCCCGCCGGCTCCGAACGTCGCGTCGACGACGGTCTGCCCGGGCTCGACGGCGAGGAGCTCTCGCACCTCCTCGGCGAGAACCGGGACGTGATCAGTTGCGCTGGGCAGCAAGACGCTCGGCAACATGCTCGGCACTCCCTTCGACCTCGGTGAGTTGCGCGCGCCAGGCGGCGCGATCCCAGATCTCGAGATGGTCGTGCAGGCCTGCGACGACGACCTCGCGTCCCAGGCTCGCGTGGCTGATCAGGTTCGGAGGGACGCCGATCCGGCCCTGCTTGTCGAGCTCCCCGTCGGCGGCGCCCGCGAAGAAGAAGCGCTGGAGCGTGCGCGCCTCGCGGCTCAGCGGGTCGAGCGGCCCGATCCGCCGCTCGATCAGCGCGTCCCAGTCCCGGCGGGCGTAGGCGATCACGCAACCCTCCATGCCGCGCGTGAGGACGACGCCGTCGGCGAACGCCTGGCGGAACTTGGCCGGGAGGGTGAGGCGGTTCTTGTCATCGATCGTGTGCTCGTACTCGCCGAGAAGCATCTGGGGCCCCGGAGTTAGATCTCCACTTCGCCCCACTTTAAACCACAAAGCCCCACCTGGCAACCCCGCGGGCCCACTTCACCGATCCCGATCGTCACCGTCGTCCTCCGAGGGCGCCGCGCCTGGCGAGCGCGGCCGCGCCGCAACGCGCGCCGAACGCGAGCGCGTCCTCGACCGGCAGGCTGTCGCCGAGCGCGAACGTGAGACCGGCGGCAAAGGCGTCTCCGCAGCCGTACGCGTCCTCGACCGGCCCCGGGATCGCGGCGGCACGGAACGGGCCGCCCGGCTGCGCCCACCCTCCGAGCGCGCCCGCCGTGGCGACCGCCAGCCTCGGCGCCGGGTCGAGGTCGCCCTGTCGATAGCGCTCGCCGTCGTCCTCCCCACTCCCCACGAGCGCGTCGAGCTCGACTGCGGCCGCCCGCAGGGTCGCGAGCTCCCTGGCCGTCGCCACGAGCACGCGCGCCCGCCGCGCCGCCCGCAGCGCATCGCCGTCGCCGCTGACGAAATACACCGCGTCGGCACGCGCGAGCTCGTGCCACGGCAGGTCACGGTCGTGGCCGCGGGGCCGCAGCTTGTCGCCCAGCACCGTAATCGTGCGCTCGCCGCGGTCGTCGAGGAAGACGAACGCACGACGCTGCGGCTCACCGACGACGGTGGCGTGGACGCGCACTCCGCGGTCCTCGAGCTGGGCGCGGGCGCGCGTGCCGATCTCGTCGTTGCCGAGGGCGGTGAAGAGCGTCGCCTCGCCGGCGAGGCGGGCCAGCTCCGTCGCAGCGACGGCGCCGCCCCCGCCCGCCTCTTCCCAGCGCTCGGTGGCGTGCGCGATCGCGCCCGGCGCCGGCACCTGCTTGACGCGGGCGAACTCGATCCATTCGACGTGGCCGACGACCGCGACCTTCATCAACCGCTCAGTCTCACACCTCGACGCGCTGCGTCGTTAGACCCGATGATGGACGCTGTGGCGATTCCGCCCTTCGAGCGGTTCTACGAGTCGTATCGCGAGGAGATCTTCGTGTTCCTGACGCGGAAGCTCGGCCGCGACCGCGCCGAGGACGCCTTCCAGGAAACCTTCCTCCGGGCGCTCCGCGCGTACGCGCGCCTGCGCCACGGCGAGCACCTGCGCGCGTGGGCGTACACGATCGC
>JBOHAW010000093.1:0-2091 GCA_050697975.1 Gaiellaceae bacterium | reverse complement strand
GATCGAGCGCGGGCTCGACCCGGGCGCACCTGCCGACTACGACCTCTTCGAGGAGGCGGGGCACGATGTCCCGCAGGTCCCGGGCTCGCTCGCCGAGGCACTCGATGCACTCGAGGCCGACCACGCGTTCCTGCTCGCGGGCGGCGTCTTCTCGCCTGAGCTGATCGAGACGTGGATCGACTGGAAGCGCGAGAACGAGGTCGACGTCGTCCGCCTCCGCCCCCATCCGGCGGAGTTCGGCCTCTATTTCGACTCGTAACGGGAGAGAGGTGGATCGCATGGTGAAAGTGGAGGCAGTGGTGATCAGGGACCGCGTCGAGACGGTGATCGACGCAGTCGAGGAGGAGACGGGGCACGTGGGCGTCACCGTCGTGGAGGCGATCGGCCAC
This sequence comes from Gaiellaceae bacterium, assembly GCA_050697975.1. Taxonomy (GTDB): domain Bacteria; phylum Actinomycetota; class Thermoleophilia; order Gaiellales; family Gaiellaceae; genus JBOHAW01. The sequence continues at coordinate 1,702 of JBOHAW010000093.1, read as the reverse complement.
GGGCGGCAGCGCGGGATCACGCACGAGTACCGCGGTCGCATCTTCGAGTCGCGCTTCCTGCCGAAGGCGCTGCTGACGTTCGTGGTCGCCGACGAGCTCGCCGAGGGCGTGGTGGCGGCGATCGTCGACGCCGCCCGCAGCGGCAACGAGTCGGGCGACGGGATCGTCTGGTCGACGCCCGTCCGCGACGTGACGCACAACCGTACGGGCCTGAGCCTGGAGGAGGTGGAGGTCGGATGACGACGAAGGAGCTCGCGATCGCAGCCAGCACCGTCTGGGTGGTCGTCGCGGCGATCCTGGTCATGTTCATGCAGGCCGGCTTCGCCTTCCTCGAGGCGGGTCTGACGAGGATGAAGAACGTCGGGCACATCGCGGCCAAGAACGTGCTCGTGCTCGCGATCGCCTCCGTGGTCTACTACCTCGTCGGCTACGGGATCGCCTTCGGCGACGGCGGTAACGGGCTCGTCGGCGGATCGGGCTTCTTCCCCTCCGTGGACGAGCTGCTCGCGATCGGAGCGGCGCCCTTCAGCTGGTTCGGGACGATTCCGGCCGGCGCGGGGTATCTGTTCCAGGTCGTCTTCGCCGCGGTCGCGCTCGCGATCGTCTGGGGCGCGATGGCCGAGCGCACGAAGTTGTGGGTCTACTTCGCCTTCGGCGTCGTCTTCACGCTCGTCTACTCGGTCGTCTCGCACTGGATCTGGCATCCGGACGGGTGGCTGTTCGCGCGCGGGATGCAGGACTTCGCGGGCTCGACGGTCGTCCACTACCAGGGCGCGCTCGCCGCGCTCGCCGGCGCCCTCCTGCTCGGTCCGCGCCTGGGGAAGTTCGGAGCGGACGGCAAGCCGAACGCGATCCCCGGCCACAACATGGCGTTCGTCACGCTCGGAGTGCTGATCCTCTGGTTCGGCTGGTTCGGGTTCAATCCGGGCTCGACCCTCGGCGTCGTCACCGGCGATCGGATCGGCTACTTCGCCTACGTGGCCCTGACCACGAACGTCGCGGCCGCGGCCGGCGCCCTCGGCGGCGTGATCACGTCCTGGCTCGTGATCAAGAAACCGGACCTCTCGATGATGCTGAACGGCGTGATCGCAGCGCTCGTCGCGGTCACGGCCGCGGCGGGCTTCGTTGCGCCGTGGGCCGCGATCGTGATCGGTCTGGTCGCCGGCGCTGTCGCCGTGCTCGGCGTGCTGCTCGTGGAACGGATTGGCGTCGACGACCCGATCGGCGCGGTCGCCGTGCACGGCATGGCAGGCGTCTGGGGCACGCTGGCGACCGGCCTCTTCGCCGTCCCCGCCCTGGCCGAGAACCTCGCCACGGGCACCGGCGGGCTCGTCTACACCGGCAGCTTCGATCAGCTCGGCGTGCAGGCGCTCGGCCTGCTCGCCGTGGGTGTGTTCACGTTCGCAGCCTCGTTCTCGGCGCTCTGGCTGATGAAGGCGACCTTCGGAATCCGCGTCGAGCCCGAGGTCGAGACAGCCGGTCTGGACGTGTCCGAGCACGGCATGTGGGGCTATCCCGAGTTCTACATCCCGGTGCCGGGCGGCTACGGCACCGAGGCACACGGGCATCTGGGCCTCGCACACGGGCACGCGCACCGCCACGCGCACGAGCCGGCACCGAAGGCCGTGCCGGCGCCCGAGCCCGCAGGCTAAGGGGCCTCGATGCAGATCCGCGACCTCCGGCCCGAGGACTGGCCGGAGGT
>JBOHAW010000092.1:0-3803 GCA_050697975.1 Gaiellaceae bacterium | reverse complement strand
TTAGTAGCCCTCCTGCGCGAGGCGGCCGTCGGGCCGTACCTCCACCCCGGCCTCGAGCAGTCGCTCGCGGATCAGGAACTGGAACGTCGACCACGCGCCGCGCCGCGACTCGAACATCCGGTAGATCTGCCACTCGGTCAGCAGCGAGTCGTCCGCCCGCCGCGCCTGCGCCCAGTCGGCGAACTTCGGCAGGCGGGCGAGCGACCGGGCCAGGCCGACGCCCTGCTCGACCGCGCGCTCCAACCTCTCCTCTCCCACCGGCACGTCGAAGCCCGCCTCGCGCAGCGCGCCGGTGAGCGAGCCGAACGTGTGCCAGAACAGGGACTTCGACGGAATCGAGCCGCGCCGCGCGTCGATGTCCTTCGCCGTCGGGGTGCGCCCGAGCTCCCCCCCGAGCTCGCGGAGCAGCCGCAGGAGCTCGTCGCGGGTGGCGAAGCGCCGCGGCACGAGCCCGGCCTTGCGCTTGGCCGCGTTCCAGCTGCCGAAGTGCTCGATCACCGTCTGCGGATGGACGCTCGTGTCCGGATCGGCCGCGAACTCGCGCATCGTCGGCGACCGTCCCAGGCGCTCGGCCGAGCGGCGGAGCTCGCCGAGGATGTCCTCGTCCGAGTAGCGCTTGCGAATGCCCGCCTGGAACGCCGCAAGCTCCTGCTGATCGATGCCGGCGATCGCCCGGTACGAGCGGTAGCGGGCCATGCAACCAGTTTAGATCATATTAGAACAGACGCAAGTGCGCCCGAGCGGGTGCAGCGGCGCTGCGTCAGGAGGCTGCGAGCAGCTCGGCGCGGGGCGGATCGCCGACGCCGCTCAGGCCCTCGATCGGGAGGATCCGGTCGAGTGCGCCCACGCAGCGGGGGCAGAACTGGGTGCCGGCGGCGCGGCGGAGCTCCTGCAGCGCCTCCGCGGCCGGGCGGGCGGCGCGGTAGATGCGCGTCGTCAGCATCGAGTCGAGCGCGTCCGCGACGTGGATGATGCGCGCGCCGAGCGGGATCTCCTCGCCCTGAAGCCGGTCGGGGTAGCCCGTCCCGTCCCAGCGCTCGTGGTGGTGGCGGATGGCGGGGACGGCGTCGTTGAGGAAGCCGAGGCGGTCGATGATGCGCGCACCCTCGTCCGCGTGGCGCTGCATGAGCGCCCACTCGTCGTCGGTCAGGCTCGCGGGCTTGAGCAGGATCGCGTCCGGGATGGCGAGCTTGCCGATGTCGTGGAAGAGCGCCGCGTGCCCGAGCAGGTCGAGCTCGGCCTGCGAGAGCCCCAGCTCGCGGCCGATCGCGAGGGCGAGCTGCTGGACGCGGCGAGAGTGGCCGGCGGTGTACGAGTCGCGGGCGTCCACGGTCGCCGAGAGGCTCTCCATCGCTGCCGTGGAGCGCTCCTTGAGCAGCTTGTTCGCCTGCTCGAGCGAGACGTTCTGGGTCTGGATCGTCTCGGCGGCGACGCGCAGCTTCTGGGCGCTCTTCTGCGTGTGCGAGAGGTACGCCTCCTGCGTCTTGCGCATGAGCAGCAGCGGCACCGCGAACACGGCCAGGGCGTACAGGCCGGCGGCGTCGTAGCCGATCGCGATCACGCCGCCGATGAAGCCGTAGACGACGTAGGACGGCAACAGCCACGCGAAGCGCTCCCGGAAGACGCCCCACCAGCGCTCGTGTCCCTGCATCGCGAGGGCCAGGCTGACCAGGCCCATGTTGATGGCGAAGTAGAGCGTCCCGGCTACGAGCCCGCAGAGGGCGAGGAGCAGGGCCTGACTCGATCCCAGTGCGAACGCGCCCGCTGCCGCGAGCGACGCGAACGAGAGCGTGCCGATGTTGAACAGCACGGAGTGCAGGGGCGGACGGCGCGCGCTCCACTCCACGACGACGGTGGTGATCGCGAGCGGCAGCGCGACGCGCGGGCCGAACAGCGCCGCGCCGGCGAGCGCGCCCACGGCGCTGATCGACAGCGAGCTGTCCACGACCTCGAGCGCGAGCGCCTGGCCCACGCCGACGAGTGCGATGATCCCGACGAGGCCGATCCAGTCGCTGCTCGTCCCGTACAAGGCGCCGAGGAGGCCGGCGGTGCCGCCGATCACGCTCACGAGCGCGACGAGAGTGCTCAACCTGCGGGAGAGCGACAGGAAGCGAGGGCCGTGCAGGGCGTGCGGGCGCGGATGGTGCCGGCGCTCCTGGTCCGGCTTCGCCTCGGGCGTCCGGGGCAGCGGGACGGTGTGCTCGCCGTCCTCCGGGACGGCTGCGAGGCGCGCGCTGCGCTCGGCCGGAATCAGGAGCGGCTCCGAGCTCGCGCTCAGGACCCGGTTGCGGCCCTGGAGCTTCGCGCGGTACACGGCCAGGTCGGCCTGGTGGATGAGCTCGTTCGAGTCGACGGCGTCCTTCGGGAAGCCCGCGACGCCGATCGAGACCGTGGCCCGGATCGGCTCGCTCGAGGTCTCGACGTCGAACGTTCGCTGCGCGACGGCGCGACGGATCCGCTCCGCGATCTCGAGCGCCTGCTCGGGAGGCGTCTCCGGAAGCAGGATGCTGAACTCCTCGCCGCCGAACCGGGCGGGCACGTCGTAGTGGCGAAGCTGGGCCCGGAAGACCTCGGCGATGCCCTTGAGCACCGCGTCGCCGGCGAGGTGGCCGTAGTTGTTGTTGATGTCCCGCAGCAGGTCGAGGTCGGCCATGATCAGCGACATCGGCCGGCCGAAGCGCTCCGAGCGCGCCAGCTCGTCGGCCAGGGCCGACGCGAAGTAGCGGGCGTTGAACAGCCCCGTCTTCGGGTCGACGCGGGCCTCGGCCTGCAGCAACGGCACGCTCAGGGAGCGATGCACGACCAGGAGCGGGCCCAGGGCGACCGGGATCAGCCAGGGATTCGAGTGCCAGAAGGTGGCGACCGCGATGCCGAGGGCGGTGAGCACGAGCTCGACGGGGATGTTCTCGGCCGAGTGCCGGACGAGGTCGCGCAGCGAGTGGCCGCGACCGAGATGAAGCATGAGGTTGAGCAGGATGTGGTTGACGGCGACGAAGCTGGCGCAGGCGGCGAGGCCCGCGACCGCCAGACGCGCGTCGTCGTTCGGCACGAGCCCGTCGGCGTGCAGGACGAGCTGGGCCATCCCCCACGCCGCGAGCGTGTTGAGCGTGTAGTTGCAGATGTTGAAGACCTGGATGTACCAGGCGTAGCGCTCCTTCAGCCATTCGGGCACGCAGACGAGCAGGGCGATCAGGACGAGCAGCTCGGGCGGCACGAGCAGCGCCGCCGCACAGAGGAACACGATCGACGTGTGCACCATCTGGTTCCGCAGCGAGCGCACAGGGAACAGGTGCGCGATCGCCGCAGCCAGGCCGAGAATCGCGAACGTCGTCCAGCCGTGCACCTCGTGGCCGTTGAGCAGGTTCGCGTAGAAGGGGGCGGTGGCGGCGACCGCGACGACCGCGATGAAGACGAGGAAGACCGCGGCGCGACGAGGCAAGCGGCTCCGGGGCGGCGCAACGACGTCGACGGGCGTGTCGTCCAGGTGGAGGTCGGTCGGAATCGCCGTCATGGACGCCGGACCAGGCCTGAAGAGCCGGGATTTCGAGGGCCGGGCCGGGAGTCTCGCCGAACAGTCATCCTGCTCCATCGTCCTTTTCTCGGAAGTCCGCAGTGACGCGAAGCCATGCAGAAGGCCGACATGCCTTCAGTGCAGAACGGTAAGGCGTGCTTCGTGTGACGGGCATCCCCCGATTGCGGTACCGCCCTCACGGCGGAGAAAGTTCCCCCATTCGAGTGACAGCAAGGTCAGTGGGTAGGCTCGTGCTCGTGCGCCCCCGCGTCCCGCTCGTGCTCGAGGTCGC
>JBOHAW010000091.1:0-7499 GCA_050697975.1 Gaiellaceae bacterium | reverse complement strand
AGAGGTCGTTCCGCCCGAGGTCGACGAGCATCACGTGCTCGGCCCGGTCCTTCTCGGAGGCGAGCAGTCGCTCGGCGTCGCCCTCGCCCGGCTGCGTCGTGCCGGCGATCGGGTTCAGCGTCGCCCGGCCGTCCTCCGCCTTCACGAGCGTCTCCGGCGACGAGCCGACGAGCGCGAGGCCGTCGAGCTCGAGCAGGAAGAGGTACGGGGAGGGATTGACGCGCCGGAGCGCACGGTAGAGGTCGAGCGCGGAGGCGGACGTGCGCCGCTCGGCTCGCTGCGAGAGGACGATCTGGAAGGCGTCGCCGCGCCGGATGTGCTCCTTCGCGGCGCGCACGCCGCGCTCGTACGTCTCCCGGTCGGGATAGCGCCGCAGCCGCCCGACTTTGTGGCTCTGAGCCACTTGCTCCGGAGTGGGCGCTTCGAGGGCACCGGCGACGGCGTCGCGGCCGCCGACGAGCACGTCGGCCACGCCCTGCGCGTGGTCGAAGCGGACGAGCGTCTCGGCGACGAGGAAGCGGCTCTCGGGAAAGCCCGCGCCTTGGTCGGGCAGCGGCACCATCGGCTCGAGCCGCGCCGCGTAGTCGTAGGCGAGGTAGCCGACGACCGGCTCGCCGCAGGCTTCTGCCTCGGCCAGGTCGCAGAGTCGGGAGCCCGAGCCGACGAACGAGTAGCGCCCGAGCCGCCCACGTTCGACCGACTCGAGCAGGAAGCTCGCGCGCCCGCCTTCGCGCAGCCGCAGGTACGCCCCAAGCGGGGTGATCAGGTCGGTGGCGATGTCGGCGGTCACGGTCACGAGTCTCCTCGTCGGAGAGACGAAAAGACCTTCCCGGCGGAAGGTCTGTCAGAGCGGTACGGGCTGTGGTGGCCTGGACTCAGCCCAGGCGCAGGCTCCCGCCCCGCTCGTGGCGCCAGGCCCACCAGTCGATGCGGACGGGAGTCATCGACCTCAGCGTACGGGCGAGGCGGGTAGCCGTCAACCGGCGAACGCGAGGCGCGCCGCGCGGCCGCCCCATGCCGCCCGCCCGCTAGGCTGGCGGGGTGGCCCGCTCCGTCATCGTCTCCGCCGTCCGCACGCCCTTCGGGAAGGTCGGCGGGTCGCTCGTGGACAAGAAGGCGACAGAGCTCGGGGCGATCGCGATCCGGGCCGCGCTCGAGCGGGCCGGCCTCGAGCCGGGCGAGGTCGAGTACGTGATCATGGGCCAGGTGCTGCAGGCCGGCGCCGGGCAGGCGCCCGCGCGGCAGGCGGCGATCGGGGCGGGGCTGCCGAAGGAGATCGGCGCGGACACGATCAACAAGGTGTGCGCGTCGTCGATCCGCGCGGTCGAGATCGCCGACCAGATGATCCGCTCCGGCGACCACGACGTGATCGTTACGGGCGGGATGGAGTCGATGTCGAACGCCCCCTACCTCCTCACGCGGGCGCGGTTCGGCTACCGGCTCGGCGACGGCACCGTGATCGACTCGATGATCCACGACGGGCTCACGTCGTCCTTCGACCAGCGCCACATGGTCGAGCAGGCCTCGTTCGTGTCGCGCGAGCTCGGCATCTCTCGCGAGGATCAGGATCTCTGGGCCCTCCGCTCGCACGAGCGCGCGGTCCGCGCGATCGACGAGGGCCGCTTCGAGGAGGAGATCGTGGCCGTCGGCGAGTTCGCGATCGACGAGGGCCCGCGCCGCGACACCTCGATCGAGAAGCTCGCTCGGCTGAAGCCGGTCTTCGACCCGGAGGGGACGACGACGGCGGGCAACGCGCCGGGCGTGAACGACGGCGCCGGCTGCGTGGTCGTCACGAGCGAGGAGTACGCGCGCGAGCGCGACCTGCCGATCCTCGCCACCATCCTCTCGCAGGGCTACGTGGCCGACGACTTCGCCTACCTCGCGCGTACGCCGGCGAAGGCGGGCGCGATCGCGCTCGAGAAGGCGGGCAAGACGATCGACGACGTCGAGCGCGTCGAGCTGAACGAGGCGTTCTCGTCCGTCGCGCTCAACTCGTCGCGGATGCTGGGGGTCGATCCCGAGAAGGTGAACGTCAACGGCGGCGCGGTCGCGCTCGGCCACCCGATCGGCGCCTCCGGTGCGCGCATCCTCTCGACGATGATCTACGAGCTGCGCCGGAACGGGGGCGGGCTCGGCCTCGCCGCGATCTGCTCCGGCGGAGGCCAGGGCGACGCCGTGCTGCTGGAGGTTTGACAGACGAGGTTCGCGCGGCCGGCGGCATCGTCGTCCGCCGGCGCGGCGACGAGTCCCAGGTGCTGCTCGTCCACCGTCCGCACTACAGCGACTGGACGTTCCCGAAGGGCAAGGCCAAGGCGGGCGAGAGCGACGAGGCGTGCGCGCTCCGCGAGGTGGAGGAGGAAGCGCTCCTCCGCTGCCGGATCGGCCCCGAGCTGGGGCGCACGTCCTACAGCGACTCGCGCGCGCGACCCAAGACGGTCGTCTACTTCCGGATGGAGACCGACGGGGAACCGCTGCCGGGGGACCGGGTCGACGAGGTCCGCTGGGCGAGGGTCGACGACGCGATCGAGCTGCTGAGCTGGGAGCGCGACAGGGATTTGCTCGCCTCCGCGGCCTCTCGGCTGTAGGCCGCGCTCAGTCCGGCGGGCGGACCGAGTCCAGGAACGCCAGCACGAGCCCGCTGAACTCCTCGGGCTGCCGCATCGGCACGATGTGGTCGGCGTCCTGGAGCACGAAGCGGCGGGCGCCCGCGATCTCCGCCTCGAGCCTGTCGCCGATCTCGGTCATCTCGGGGACGTCGCGGGCACCCGTGACGACGAGGGTCGGGGCGCTGATCTCGGCTAGGCGGCCCGCGGCCGGCGGGTCGAGCGGCCGGGCATGGTGCTCCGTCTCGGCCGCGCGGGCGTTCTCGTAGAAGAGCTCCCCGAGGCGGCCCTCACCGCCGAGCGGCGCCCAGACCTCGAGATCGACCTCGGCCGCCCGGCGCCAGTCGCCGGCCTCGGCAGCGGCGTCGTACGCCTCCTTCTGCTCGGACGAGTACGGATTCATCCGGAAGCCGCCGAGGCCCGACGCGACCGGCACGAGCGCCCACACGCGGCCGGGATGGGTGAGCGCGAAGTTGATCGCGATGCTGCCGCTCCGCGAGACGCCGACGAGCGCGGCCCGCTCGATGCCGAGGCCGTCGAGCAGCGCGGCGAGGTCGTCGACGTCGGAGTAGGAGGCGGCGGGCGCAGGCGAGCGCCCGAAGCCGCGCAGGTCGTAGCGCACCACCAGGTAGCGCTCGGCGAAGACCTCGTGGTGGTCGACCCACATCCGCGAGTCGACGACGCCGGCATGCATCAGGACGACCGGCGGGCCGTCGCCAGCGAGCTCGTACCAGAGGCTCGTTCCGTTCACGTCCGCGAAGGACACGGAGCGAGCGTAGCGAGGCGAGACTGTTTCGAGGAGGGAGAAAAGCGCTAAAGGTTTCTGGGTCCTTGCCGACAAGAACCCTAGGACTCACGGACAGGGGGACTGGGACGTGCGGGTCTTGCTGGTCGACGACGATGCGGGTGTGAGAGAGCTTCTCCGCACGACCTTCGAAGGCTTCGACGTGGACGTGGACGAGGCCGGGAACGCCGCCGAGGCGGCGGCACGAATCCAGCAGTCTCGACCCGACGTGGTCGTCCTCGACGTGATGATGCCCGGCATGGACGGCGTCGCCTTCTGCCGCGCGCTCAAGGACGACCCGAAGACGAACGACATCTCGGTCGTGCTCCTGACCGGGTCCGAAGGCGGTTCGCGCGTCGCCACGGACTCCGCCGGTGCCGACGCGTTCGTCTCGAAGCCGTTCAGCCCACTCGAGCTGCTGGCCGTGACCGAGCGCCTCGCGGGTCGGCGTCAGGGCGTCCCGATGCGAGGGCCGAGGCTCGCGGGCGACTCAGCGGAGCAGCTCCTTCTGTACGCGCGCGACCTGCGCCACGTGCTCGAGGTCGAGCGCGGGCAGCGCGTCCTGCTGCAGCGGGCCTATCGGGAGACGGTCGCGGCGCTGGCAAGCGCGCTCGAGTCCAAGGACACCGGCACCCGCGCGCACTCCCAGCGCGTACAGCGCTACGCGCTCGAGCTGGCGGAGGCGATCGAGCCCGGTCTCACCGACGATCCCAGCATCGAGTACGGCTTTCTGCTCCACGACGTCGGCAAGATCGGAATCCCCGACCGCGTACTGCTCAAGCCCGGCAAGCTGACGCGCAGCGAGTGGCGGCTGATGCAGACGCACACCCTCGTCGGCGAGCAGATGCTCGGCGAGGTCGCCTTTCTGCGCGGCGAGGGCCTCAGGGTCGTGCGCAGCCACCACGAGCGGTGGGACGGCCGCGGGTACCCGGACGAGATCGGCGGCGAGGAGATCCCCCTTGGCGCGCGCATCTTCGCCCTTGCCGACTCGCTCGACGCGATGACGAGCAATCGGCCCTACCGGCGGGCCCGTGCCTGGTCGGCCGCGCACGCCGAGATCGGCGCCGAGTCGGGCAAGCAGTTCGACCCGGACGTCGTGGACGCCTTCCACAGCAGCGAGCGCAAGCTCCGGGCCGTCCGCCGCGAGTTCGCCGCCGCCTGAGCGAACGAGAGACGGGCGGCGATCCTGCTTGCGGCCGGCAGGTCGCCCGTGCCCGTCCCTCGACGGCTAAGACGCCGCCAGCGGCGGCGTTCTTGCGCCCTCCTTGAGCAGCGGCTCGAGCTTGTAGCCAACGCCGTAGCGGGTCTGGATGAAGCTGTGCCGGGCGGCGCGCTGATCGATCTTCTCCCTCAGCTTGCGCACGAACACGTCGACGGTGCGGTCCCTGTGCGTCGCGCGCCGGCCCCAGACGCGCTGGAGCAGCTCGTCCCGGGTGAGCACGCGGCCGCGCTCGAGGGCGAGCGCGTAGAGGAGCCTGAACTCCGTGGGCGTCAGCTCGGCGCTCGATCCGCCGAGGTACGCCTGGACGTTCCCGGGATCGAGTCGGAGCTCCTCGATGTCGAGCGGCTCGCCCCGCTGGGGGGCCTGGTCGCGCACGCCCCTGCGCGCCGCCGCGCCGACGCGCGCGATCAGCTCCTTCATCGAGAACGGCTTCACCAGGTAGTCGTCGGCGCCGATCTCGAGTGCGTGCACGCGGTCGTGCTCGGTGCCGCGCGCGCTGACGACGAGGATCGGGGTGCCGATGCCCTCGCTCCGGGCAGTCTCGATCAGCTTCCAGCCGTCCGCTCCGGGGAGCATCAGGTCGAGGACGCAGACGTCCGGCTGCTCGTAGCGCAGCCGGGCCAGGCCGGCCTCGCCGTTCGAGACCCCGAGCGGGTCGAACCCGGCCTGTGCGAGGTGCCGCGCCATGCCCTTGGCGATGACCTCGTCGTCCTCGATGATCAGGACCTTCCGGCTCATGTCGACACATATTGAAGCCCGGTGCGGCGGGATGGGGTCGATCTGTGGTTACCGACTGGTAACCGGTTGGTGAACCCGGTGCACGTGCGTGGGCGCGCAGTAGCGTGTGTACGGTGGAACGGCAAGCTGAGGTCGATGCGACGCGCGGGCGCATCCTCGTCGAGGAGAGCCGCGAGATCGTCGTCGTGCTCGACGACCGCGACACCGTCGTCGCCGCCAGCAAGCGGGCCCGGGAGTCGCTCGAGGGTCTCGTCGAGGGGGAGGCGCTGCCGGAGGAGTTCCTGCGTGGCGCCAAGGGCCTGACGACGCTTGCGATCCCCTACGAGGTGGGCGATCGGCAGGAGCGGCTCGTGTACCTGAGCGAGGCGGGCGACCTGGCCGCCTACGAGGAGTTGCGCGCCGGCTTCACGGCGGCCGTCTCGCACGAGCTGCGGACGCCGCTCGCGCGCTTGCTCGCGCTGCTCGAGACGGCGCTCTTGCCGGGCGAGGACGCGGCCGCGTTCGTCGAGCAGGCCAGAGTGGAGGTCGAGCAGATCCGCGAGCTGATCGACGACGTGCTCTTCCTCAGCGAGCTCGAGACCGGACGGGCGGTCGTGTCGCTCAACTCGACGCCGGTGCTGCCACTGCTCGAGGCCGTCGCCGCCGAGCTCGAGGAGTCGGCCGCGCGGGCGGGAGTCTCGCTTTGGATCGCGGGCGACGCCGGCGTCGAGCTGGCGCTCCGGCCACGGATGCTGCGCATGGTCGCGCAGAACCTGGCCGAAAACGCGATCCGCTACGCGGGGCCGGGCTCGTCCTGCACCCTGTCCATCTTGCGCGAGAACGGCGCCATCGTCCTCCGCGCCGTGGATGACGGGATCGGCGTCGTCGAGCGTGACGTGCCGCGGCTGTTCGAGCGCTTCTACCGCGCCGATCGCGCACGCGCCTCGCGTGGAACCGGCCTCGGCCTCGCGATCGTGAAGCACGTCGTGACCTCGGCGGGCGGCACGGTCGACGCACTCGGCGCGCGCGGTCGCGGGCTCGAGATCCGGTGCGTGTTTCCGGCCCCGTAGCGGGCCCTCACCACCTCGTCACCAGGCGTTAACCACCCCTCAGCCCCCGCTCCGGGCCGCCGCCGGAATACTCGCGGCATGTCCAGGCTACTACTCATCTGTCTGCTCCTCGTCTTGCTCGTGGCCGCGTCCGGCTGCGGGCGAAGCTCCGACGACGAGGCCGAGGGCGGGGCGACGGCGGCCCCTGCCGGTTCGAAGCTCTCCGGGCGCATCCGGGCGGACGGCTCCAGCACGGTCGGGCCGCTTACGACGCAAGCTGCCGAGCAGTTCGCCGTGCAGGAGCCCGACGTTCGGGTGACCGTCGGCGTTTCCGGGACGGGCGGCGGGTTCGAGCGCTTCTGCGCGGGCGAGACCGACCTGTCCGACGCGTCGCGGCCAATCAAGGACGAGGAGAAGGCCGTCTGCGAAGAGAACGGCGTCGAGTTCGTCGAGTTCCAGGTGGCGAACGACGCGCTCACCGTCGTGGTCAACACGAACAACGACTGGGTGACATGCCTGACCGTCGCCCAGCTGAAGGCGATCTGGGAGCCCGGCTCGAAGGTCTCCAACTGGAGCCAGGTCGCCGCGGAGTTTCCCGACGAGAAGCTCACGCTCTTCGGCCCCGGCACCGACTCGGGCACCTTCGACTACTTCACCGGCGAGATCAACAGCGAGGAGGGGGCGAGCCGCTCCGACTACTCCGCGACCGAGGACGACAACGTGATCGTCCAGGGCGTCGGAGGAGAGCGCGGCGGCCTCGGCTACTTCGGCTTCTCCTACTTCGAGCAGAACCAGGAGACGCTGAAGGCGGTCGAGATCGACGGCGGCGACGGCTGCGTGGCGCCGAGCGCCGAGACGGCTCAGAACGGAACGTACAAGCCGCTCTCGCGGCCGCTCTTCATCTACGTGAAGAAGGAGTCGTTCGCGCGGCCCGAGGTTGCGGCGTTCGTCGAGTACACGCTCGACAACGCCGCCGCGATCGCGGAGAGCGCGCTGTTCGTGCCGCTGACCGGCGAGCAGATCGAGCAGGCGAAGTCGGACTTCGAGGCGGCGGCCGGCTAGCCGGGTGGCGAGCCGCGACCTGACAGCGCCGCCGGCCGTGCGCCTGACGACCGGCCGGCGGC
>JBOHAW010000090.1:0-12063 GCA_050697975.1 Gaiellaceae bacterium | reverse complement strand
GCCCGAGGTGGAGCGCGCCGGCGTGGCCGGGCCGGGCTTCGTCAACCTCTGGCTCCGGCCCGCCTGGTTCGGCGACGCGCTCGCCGAGATGCAGGCGCCGGACTTCGGCGCGGGCGATCCCGCACCGCGCGAACGGATCCAGGTCGAGCTGGTGTCTGCGAATCCGACCGGGCCGATCACCGTCGCCTCGGCCCGGAACGGGGCCTACGGGGACTCGGTCGCGCGTTTGCTCGAGTTCGCCGGCCACGAGGTCGAGCGCGAGTTCTACGTGAACGACGCCGGCACCCAGATCGACCAGTTCCTCGCCTCGATCGACGCGCTCCGGCGCGGGGAGGACCCGCCGGCGGACGGCTACAGCGGCGCGTACATGACGGAGGTGGCCGGAGAGGACGACCCGATCGCCTTCATGCTGGACTCGATCCGGCAGACGCTCGAGCGCTTCCGTCTGTCCCTCGACAGCTGGGTGCGGCAGACGTCGCTGGAGCCGCTGATCCCGGCGGCGATCGAGGCTCTCGACACCTACGAGGCGGACGGCGCGCTCTGGGTTCGCACTTCGGCGCACGGCGACGACAAGGACCGGGTGATCGTGCGCTCGCTGGAGAAGGGCGGCCAGCCGGCCTACGTCGCGTGGGACGCCGCCTACCTGCGGCACAAGCTCGAGCGCGGCTTCGATCGGCTGATCTACGTGCTCGGCGCCGACCACCACGGCTACATGGGCCGGCTCAGGGGCCTGGCGGGGGCGCTCGGCTACGACCCGGAGCGCGTCGAGATCCTCATCTACCAGCTCGTCCAGCTCGTCGAGGGCGGGGCGGCGCGGAAGATGTCCAAGCGGCGCGGAGACACCGTCTTCCTCGACGAGCTGATGGACACGATCGGCGTGGACGCGGCCCGCTGGTACCTCGTCTCGCGCGGCCCCGATCAGCCGATCGAGATCGACGTCGACCTCGCCGCCGAGCAGAGCCAGAAGAACCCCGTCTACTACGTTCAATACGCGCACGCACGCATCGCCGGGATCCTGCGCAACGCCGGTGACGCCGCCGTCTCGGCGGCGCCGCCGCCGGAGCTCGCGCCGGAGGAGCGCGACCTGATCAAGCGCCTCGCCGACTTCCCGCTCGTGGCCGCCGGGGCAACCCACCGGCGCGGGCCCCACGCACTGCCCTACTACGCGATCCAGGTCGCCGACGACTTCCACCGCTTCTACCACGAGCACCGCGTGCTCGAGAGCGAGGCACAAGCCTTCCGGCTCGCCCTCTGCCGCGGGACCCAGACGGTGATCGCGCGCGCTCTCGACCTGATCGGCGTCGCGGCGCCGGAGCGGATGTAGTGCTCCGCGTCGAGGTGATCATCGGCCTGATCGCGGCGTCGCTCGCGATCCTCGGCTTCATGGCCCGAGCCTGGGCGAACATCCGGCGCGGCCGGAGGATCAAGCGCTACGCGAACGAGATCGGCACCCGGACGGACTCCGAGCTGAGGCGCATGCAGGAAGAGCTGCAGGCGGCAGAGAACTTGAGAGCCCGGAAACGCAAGCGGCGCGGGAAAGAGGGCGGCTGAGTGAGCTACATCATCATCTCGACCATCGTCGTGATCGTCGCTGTCGTGGCGATCATGAACGGCGTCGCGATGCGCCGGGCCGGGAAGACCGACGAGGGCGTGGTGTGGGTCGGCGGGGCGCTGCTCGCCGTCCTGATCGTCATCGGCGGCTGGGGCGCGTTCCGGTCCTTCCACTCGGTCGATGCGGGTCACGTGCTCGTCGTGCGGCAGTTCGGCGAGATCGTCGGGCAGCGCGGCGACGGCTTTCAGACGATCGCGCCGTGGCAGTCGGCGGAGGAGGTGTCGACCCAGGTCGAGAGCCAGCAGTTCCAGATGGACGACCGGCAGAACATCACCACGATCGAAGGAGCGATCCGGAGCGGCCCGGCCGTGAGCGTGGAGACGCAGCCTGTGTACGCCGTCGTCACGCTGAACTACCAGGTCTCCGACCAGGCGATCCAGGAGCTCTATACGCAGGTCGGCTCCGGCTTCTTCGGCAAGGTGATCGCGCCGCGCGTCTTCCAGGTGTTCAAGAACGAGACGGTCAAGTTCACCAGCGTCGGCGTCGCACCGAACCGCGAGCAGATCCGCCAGGAGGTGCAGGCCGAGCTCGACCGCCAGCTCGAGGACTTCTCCGTCGACGTGGTCGACTTCCTGATCAACGACCTCGAGTTCCCGAGCGGCTTCACGGAGGCGATCGAGCGCAAGCAGATCGCCACGCAGGACGCGCTCGCCGCGCGGCAGAAGGTGGAGCAGTCGAAGGCCGAGGCGGCGCAGGAGATCGAGCGCGCCCGCGGGCAGGCGCAGGCGCAGCGGCTCCGAGCCACGGCGCTCACGGAGAAGAACCTCCAGTTCGAGGCGCTCCAGATCTTCAAGGAGAGCCCGCCGCAGATCATCGTCCTGCCCTCGGGCCAGGGCAATCTTCTCGACCCGTCGTCGCTGCTCCAGCCGCGCACGGGGCAGTAGCTTGACGCGTCCCTAGCGTAAGCCTAGACTTACGTAAGTCATGACTTACGCACGTGCGATGAACGCGCTGGGCGACCCGACCCGGCGGGCGATCTTCGAGCGGCTCCGCACCGGCCCACACGCCGTCGGCGAGCTGGCGAGTGAGCTCCCGGTCAGCCGTCCCGCCGTCTCACAGCACCTGCGCGTGCTTCGCGAGGCGGGGCTGGTGACCGAACGCCAGGAGGGAACGCGGCGTCTCTACCGGCTCGATCCGGATGGCCTGACCGAGGTCCGCGCCTACTTCGACCAGTTCTGGACCGACGCGTTCGCCGACTTCAAGCGGGCGGCCGAGCGCAGAGAGGAGAAGGGATGAGCACGCAAGCGGCGGATCTGACGATCCGCAAGACCGTGACCGTGGCCGCGCCGATCGAGCGGGCCTTCGAGGTCTTCACCGAGCGGATCGGCGCCTGGTGGCCACTCGGGACGCACTCGATCGGCGGCGAGAAGGCCGAGACGGTTAGCGTCGAAGGTCGCGAGGGCGGCCGGGTCTACGAGCGGATCAAGGGCGGGGAGGAGGCGGACTGGGCGACCGTGACCGTCTGGGAGCCGCCGCGCCGGCTCGTCCTCTCCTGGAAGGTGAACCCGGAGGCGCCGGCTCCCACGGAGATCGAGGTGCGCTTCGAGCCAGAGGGCGACGGCACGCGGGTCGACCTCGAGCACCGCGGCTGGGAGCGCTTCGGCGACCAGGCCGAAGAGGCTCGCTCCGGGTACGCGAGCGGATGGGACGCCGTCCTGGGTCTCTACGCGGGGGCCGCGGACGGCTAGACCGGACAGGAGGTAGCGTGGAGCCCCGTGCGGTGGAACCTCTCCGTCGCGGGGCTCGCGGCCTCCTGGGGCTTCATCGCGATCATCGTCGCGGGGGTCGACCTCGACGCGGTCGTGCTCGTCTTCTACCGCCTCGCCCTCGCCGCGCTGACCGTCGCCGCGGGTCTTGTCCTCCTCCGCCGGCGCGAGCTCTTCCGCCTCCCTGCCCTCCGGGCCCGCACGATCGCGGCCGGGGCCGGCCTCGCCGTGCACTGGTTCCTCTTCTTCCTCACGATCAAGCTGGCATCGGTGGCCGTGGCGGTGCTCACCGTCTACACGGCGCCGATCTTCCTCTCGCTGCTGGCGCCGGTCTTCCTGCCGGAGGCGCGGAGGCGCGTCGCGCTCGCCGCGCTCGTGCCGGGCGGCGCGGGGATCGCCCTGATCGCGCTCGGCGGGGGGGACGGGACGGAGGTGCGGCCGCTCGCGATCGCCACGGGTCTCGCGGCCGCGCTCACGTATGCGGGCGTCGTGATCTCGACGAAGCACCTCACCGCGCGGCTTCCCGTGCTCACGATCGAGGTCTGGTACTTCTCGATCGCGGCCCTCCTGCTGGCTCCGTTCCTCCTCGGCGCCTCTCGCGTCCGGCCGGAGGGGGTCGAGATCCTCTACCTGCTCGTGCTCGGCGTGGTCTTCACGGCGGTCTCCGGCGTCCTCTACGTCTGGCTCCTCGCGCACGTCAGCGCCCAGGTGGTCGGCGTTCTCGGGTATCTCGAGCCGGTGTCCGCGGCCGTCCTCGCCTGGGTGCTGCTGGGACAGCCGCTCGGCCTCGCAGTCGTCGCCGGCGGAGCGCTCGTGGTCGCCGCGGGCGTCCTCGTCGTCCTGCGCGAGCCCGGCGACGCCGGCGCGGTGGAGGTCCCCCTCTTCCAACCTCTTCCCTCGGCGGCTGACAGCGATTAGGATCGCCGGATGAGGGGCGACGCTGCGGCGGCCGCCCCTCCTCTGTGCGAGGATCGTTTCCGGTGAGCGCTCCCGACCGCAACCTCGCCATGGAGATCGTGCGGGTGACCGAAGCGGCTGCTCTGGCGGCCGGCCGGTGGATCGGCCGCGGCGACAAGGAAAGCGCCGACCAGGCGGCGGTCGACGCGATGCGGCTCCTGCTCGACACGGTCGCGATGGCCGGCGTCGTCGTGATCGGCGAGGGGGAGAAGGACGAGGCGCCGATGCTCTTCAACGGCGAGGAGGTCGGAAACGGCACCGGCCCGGAGGTGGACGTCGCCGTCGATCCCCTCGAGGGGACGCGGCTGACCGCGCTCGGCCAGCCGAACGCGATCGCGGTGATCGCCGTCGCCGAGCGGGGCACGATGTTCTTCCCCGGCGCGGCCGTGTACATGGACAAGATCGCCTGCGGGCCCGAGGCCGTGGACGCGATCGACATCGAGGCCTCGCCGACCGAGAACGTGCGCAGGGTGGCCGAGGCGAAGGGCGTCGCGCCGCGGGAGATCTCCGTCGTCGTGCTCGAGCGCGACCGGCACGAGGCGCTGATCGCCGAGCTGCGCGAGGCCGGCGCCAAGGTGAACCTGATCCGCGACGGCGACGTGGCGCCCTCGATTGCCGCTGCCAAGGGCGTGGCCGGTGTGGACCTGCTGATGGGCGTCGGCGGCACGCCCGAGGGCGTGATCTCGGCCGCGGCGATCAAGTGCCTCGGCGGCGCGATGCAGGGCAAGCTCTGGCCACGCTCGGACGAGGAGCGGCAGAGCCTCGTCGAGGCCGGACTCGAGGTCGACCGCGTGCTGACGACGGACGACCTCGTCGCGGGCGAGGACGTGTTCGTCGCCGCCACCGGAGTGACCGGGGGTGCGCTGCTCAAGGGCGTCCGCTACACGAAGCGGGGCGCGTTCACGGAGTCGATCGTCATGCGCTCCCGGTCGGGCACGGTGCGCCGCGTCGAGGCCGAGCACGCCTTCGAGAAGCTCTCGCGCCTCTCCGGCCTCGAGTACCGCTGATCCGCGCGGACATGTCCGGGGTCAGACCCCGGACATGTCTCGATGCGGCGCCCGTCACACGGCGCCGGCGGTCTCCATCTCCGGCGCGTACAGGCCCGAGCGCGCGGCGCCGTTCAGCTTCGCCCGCCGGTAGAACGCCTGCTGGCCCGCCTGCGCGCTTCCGGGGTCGCCGCCCCACGCCTTGAGCGCCGGCGCCTGCAGCGCACGGCCGTAGGAGAAGGACAGCTCCCAGGGATGCGGTCCGCGCGCGTTCATCGCATTCAGGTGCGCGGTCGCGGCCTCGTCGCTCTGGCCGCCCGACAGGAAGACGATCCCGGGCACCGCCGCCGGGACGGCGCGGCGGAAGCAGCGCAGCGTCTGCTCGGCCACCTTGTCCACCGACGCCTGCTCCGTGCACTCGTAGCCGGACAGGACCATGTTCGGCTTCAGGAGGATGCCCTCGAGGTCGACGCGCTGGTCGTGCAGCTCGGTGAAGACGGCGTTCAGCGTGCGCGACGTGACGCTGAAGCTGCGCGCGATCGTGTGGTCGCCGTCCATCAGCACCTCGGGCTCGACGATCGGGACGATCCCCGCCTCCTGGCTCAGCGCCGCGTAGCGCGCGAGCGCGTGCGCGTTCGTCCACGTGCAGTACTCGCTCGGGATGTCCTTGCCGATGGTGATCACCGCGCGCCATTTCGCGAAGCGGGCGCCGAGCTCGCGGTACTCCTCCAGGCGCTCGCGCAGCCCGTCCAGCCCTTCGGTGATCGTCTCGCCCGGCGCGCCCGCGAGCGGCTTCGCGCCGCTGTCGACCTTGATCCCGGGAATGATCCCGCGGTCGGCCAGGAGCTTCGGAAACGGCGTCCCGTCGGCCGCGCTCTGGCGGATCGTCTCGTCGAACAGGATCACGCCGCTGATGAACTCCTCTGCGCCTTCGGTCGTGAAGAGCAGGTCTCGGTAGGCGCGACGGTTCTCCTCCGTGGACTCGACGCCGATCGAGTCGAAGCGCTTCTTGATCGTCCCGCTGCTCTCGTCGGCGGCGAGAATTCCCTTCCCTTCGGCGACGAGCGCCCGGGCGGTGGCTTCGAGTTCCTGGACGGCCATCGTCTCCTCCTCCGTCAAGTCGTTGCTAGAAGTATCTCCGATGAGATTCGGTCGGCGTCCAGCTCTCGCACTCCTCGCTCTCGCGGCCGTGGCCGTCGCCGCCTTCGTCCTGCTGCGCGACGGCGACGACGATGGCGGCGCACGCCTGACCCACGCGCAGCTCGTGGACTCGGCGAACGGCGTCTGCGCGGAGCTCGCGCGCGCGAACGCCGAGCTCGAGCCGCCGCCGCGACCCTACGACCTCCAGTCGGCGGACTTCTTCGCCGCCGTGAACGAGAACGTGGCCGCTGCAAGGGCGTCGTTCGAGCAGCTGAGCCCTCCGCAGGCGGACCGCGTCGCTCTCGAGCGGATGATCGAGGTCTACGGGCGCCTCGGCGTTCGGCTGGAGGCCGTCGAGGCCGCGGCTTCAGTCGAGCAGGAGCCGGAGGTGCTGGCGCTCTTCGACGAGATCGAGAGCGACACGGACGCGATCGCCGCGACCGAGGCGACGCTCGGGATCTGCCCGGTGCAGACGACCGCGCGCCTGTCCATCGCCGCCGTCCTCCGCCGCACGCGCGAGAACCCGCTGACCGAGACGGGACCGCTCATCCCGTAGACCGGCTTTCGCCGCCCGGCCGAGTAGCGCACATTTGTCTTGTAACGACGGGCTCAACGTCGTACTCTCGATGGAGGCAGCCACGCGATCCGATCTGCGGCCGGGCGCAAAGGAGGGTCGGAGCATGACCGAGCGAGCAGCCGCGCCGCACCCGGGACGCGGTCGCACGCGGGTCCGCGCGGGCGCGTCGAAACTCGTCGCACTCTCAGCGCTTGCGATCGCCGCGGGCATCCTCGGCGTCGGCGGGCCGACCGCGTCCACTCGCAGCGCGGTCCCGCCCGAGCCGAAACTCTGCCGCGCCCCGGTACCGGCGAACGGCGTCACGAAGGAGGGGACGATCGAGTACCGAGACGCGCTCTGCGGCTCACGCGGCCGGGACAAGTTCAGGACGCGCGGCGGCGGCGACGCCGTCTGGGGATATCAGGGTGACGACGTGATCAAGGCGCGCGACGGCATGGCCGACGAGATCTGGGGCGGACCCGGCCGCGACACCGCGGAGGTCGACCCGTGCGACGAGGTTCACGGCGTCGAGCAGGTCGCGATGGGGCCGCCATGTCCGGACGTCGACCCGCAGGGACAGCGGTACTTCCAGGCCGAGGATGTTCTGCCGTACGGCCAGCCGGTCGTCGAATGCTGGACGGCGGAGGACGGCTCGCGCAGGATGGGCTACCTCTTCGAGCCGCAGATGCGGGCGCTGGACGCCACGGCGAACGTCGACTTTCAGACTGTCGCCTGGCAGACGGTCGTGCTGAAGCAGAACGCCGACCGGTGGGAGTGGTACGGCGAGGGCAACTGGTACTGGGATCGCACGTACGACCTGCAGGTCAGGCCGTTCCCCGGGAACTTCTGGCGCAGCTTCACGGCCGGCCGGCGCACGTTCGTGACCTACATCGTCGACGGCCCCGGCGTGTATGCCGTCGGCGTCAACTACCACTGGTACAAGACGGCGAAGGCGCCCGAGCGGGAGACCGTGGACGTTGCGCGCGCGCACTACGGCCCGAACGAGGCGGAAGGTCATGACGCCTGCGAGTTCCCGACGTAGCCGCTGACCCATGACCGGAACGTCCGTTGCGGTCGCGGCCGTCATCCTGATCGGCGTCGTCCTCGTCCCCGGCCTGTTCCTCGTATGGCCGTCGCGGCGAGAGCCGGGCTGCCGGACCGACCTGGGTGTCGCACTCCTGACCGGGGCGCTCGTGGCGTTCACGGTGCTCGCCGTGCAGATCGTCTTCGACCTCCGGTTCTCGGAGCTCGACCGCAAGCGCCAGGAGGCGCAGAACCAGCGCGACGCGATCCTCAGCATGAAGCTCGCGATCAGCTCGCAGAAGGACCTGAGCGGTATCCAGCTTCAGAACCTCGACCTGTCGCGTTTCTACTTCGGCGGGAAGTCCCTGACCTTCGCGCAGATGCAGGGGACCCGCCTGGTCGACGCTGTCCTCGACGGCGTCGACCTCTCGTATGCCGACCTCTCCGAGGGGAATCTCACCGGCGCGAATCTCCGCGGCGCGAAGCTGGCCGAGGCGGCGCTCGCGAACGCGAAGCTCGACAATGTCATCGCCACCACGGCCGACTTCACCAACGCGGTGCTGACCGGTGCGACGCTGCGCGGGGCCGATCTCTCCGGCGCGAAGCTCCAGGGCGCCGACCTCACGCGCGCGACGCTTCCGTCGGACGCGCTCAGCGCGACGGAGTACGACGCGCGAACGCGGTGGCCGGCGGGCCTCGCGATCCCCAGCTGTCCGGCAGCGAAGAAGGCGTGCGTCACCGACTAGGATCGCTCGCTTTTCCGGATGCCGCTAGCATGCGGGTGACGCGGGTGTAGCTCAGTTGGTAGAGCATCAGCTTCCCAAGCTGAGGGTCGTGGGTTCGAGCCCCATCGCCCGCTTCACGAAAGCCCGCTTCAGGCGGGGCGACAGCACCTATCCTCGGGTCGATGACGACGTGCCGGTCGTGCGGAGCCGAGGCTCCAGATGGCTCCAGGTTCTGCCCTTCCTGCGGCGCGGCTCTGGCGGAGGTCGCCGAACCGGAGGAGATGCTGAAGCTCGTCACCGTCCTCTTCGCAGACGTGGTCGACTCTACGGCCCGAGGGGAGCGGATGCACCCGGAGGACACCCGCGCCCTGATGGCCGACTACTTCGGCGCGATGGCGGAGGAGATCCGCGCCGAGGGGGGCGCGATCGAGAAGTTCGTCGGCGACGCCATCATGGCTGTCTTCGGCGTCCCGGCCGCGCACGAGGACGACGCCCTGCGTGCGGTCCGCGCAGCCCGGCGGATGCTCGAGCGGCTACGGAACTGGAACGAGGAGAGCGAGCCGGCGCAAACGCTGGCGATTCGGATCGGCCTGAACACCGGTGAGGTCGTGGCTTCCGGCGCAGCGGGAGGTGAGCTCCTGGTCACCGGGGACGCGGTCAATGTGGCCGCTCGCCTCGAGCAGGCAGCTGAGCCGGGGACGATTACGATCGGCGAGCGCACGGCTCGTGCGGTCCGGCCGTACTTTGAGCTTCGCCGGATGGAGCCGCTCGCGCTGAAGGGGAAAGCCGAGGCGGTCGGGGCATGGCTCGTCCAGGCCGAGCGCGAGGCGCCCGAGCCGCGTGGCGTGCCGGGGCTCTGGGCGCCGATCGTCGGTCGCGAGTACGAGCTCAACTTTCTGCAAAGCACCTTCGACCGCGTCCGCGATCAGGGCCGACCACACCTCATCACGGTCGTCGGCGACGCAGGCGTCGGCAAGAGCCGGCTCGTACGCGAGTTCCTCTCGACGCTCGAGGTGGATACGAAGGTGCTCATCGGACGGTGCCTCCCGTACGGAGACGGAGTCACCCTGTGGCCGCTCGCAGAGATCCTCAAGTCGGAAGCCGTCGTCCTCGATACGGATCGGGCGGACGTCGTCCGCGTGAAGATCGGCCAGCTCGTCGATGCCGTGATCGACCCCGATCTGGCCGCCGATCGGTCACGCACCGCCGCGGCGCTCGTCTCGACGCTTGGGCTTCGGTCAGGTGACGACCCGCTCGCCGCGCTCGACCCGCGCGATCTCTATCGCGAGCTCCTCGCGGCCTGGCGCGCCCTGCTCGCCTCGATGGCCCGGCACGCTCCTGTCGTGGCCGTCGTCGAGGACATCCACTGGGCCGACCCCACGATGCTGGACGTCCTCGACGAGCTTGCCGAGCGGGTCGACGGGCCGATCCTCTTCATCTGTCCTGCCCGACCGGACCTCCTGCGCTCTCGCCCCGACTGGGGCGGGGGCCGGCGAAGCTTCGGCTCGCTCCCGCTCGACGCGCTCAGCGGCGAAGAGAGCGCACAACTCGTCTCCTCCCTGCTCGAGGTCGACGAATTGCCGGAAGGTGTGCGCCGGCAGATCCTCGAGCGCTCGGAGGGCAACCCGTTCTTCCTCGAGGAGATCGTGCGCCACCTCATCGACGATGGGCTCCTCGTCCAGGAGAACGGCCGCTGGCAGGCTCGCGCCTCGATCGACGACGTCGAGATCCCCGACAACGTCCAGTCCGTCATCCTTGCCAGGCTCGACCTGTTGGCGCCCGAGGAGAAGCGGGTCGCTCAGCGCGCAGCGGTCGTGGGGCGGGTCTTCTGGGACGGCGCTGTCCTCACCCTCACGCGAGTCGACGATCTCGACACCGTCCTGCGCACGCTTCGCCGCCGGGAGTTCGTGCTCGAGCGCCCCTCATCCTCGATCGCCGGCCAGGCCGAGTACATCTTCAAGCACGTCCTGATCCGCGACGTCGCCTACGAGAGCCTGCCCCGGAAAGAGCGAGGTCGCGCGCACGCAGAGGCGGCCGCCTGGATCGAGGAGACGAGTGGCGAGCGCGCCGGCGAGCTCGCCGAGCTGCTGGCCCACCACTACGACGCCGCGTTCTCGTTTCTGCGTGACGAGGCCTTCCGGCAGCAGGCACGAGCCCAGTACGTCATGGCCGCGGGGAATGCCCTCCGCCGCTTCGCGATCCAGCAAGGCGAACGCTTCGCACAGCGGGCCGTCGAGCTCTCGGAGCCCGGCACTCAGCGTGTCGAGGCCCTCGAGGCGCTCGGCGACCTCTACTATCTTGCCTTCAACGGCGACGGGGCCTGGCGCGCGTATCGGGACGCGCTCGCCGAGCTCTCCGATCGCGAGGCAGGTTTCGCGCGTCTCGCGGGCAAGGCGGCGCTGTTCGGGGCGCGCTGGCTCGGATCCATGCACGAGTTCCCCGAGACGGAAGAAGTCCGCGCGATGATCGACGCCGGGCTTCGCGCGGCTGCGCCAGGCGACGACCGGGAGCGCACGCTGCTTCTCGTCGACATGGGCTTCCTCCTCGTCCAGCGCGATGTGCGCCAGGACGAGGTCACGGATTCCGCTGTACGAGAGGCCGTGGCGAAGGCGGAGCAGCTCGGCGACGCCGACCTGCTCTCAGCCGCCCTCGACCTCGTGCAGAGCTGGGAGACGGGCCGCGGGCGCTACGGCGACGCCTACCGCTCGACGCTGAGGCGGAACGAGCTCATTCCTCGGATGACCGACGTGAAGGAGATCGGAGACTCCTACGCGATGGCGGCGTGGTCTGCGCAGCACCTCGGTCGCTACGCGGAGGCCGACGCACACGCGACCGCGTGCGTCGAGCGCTCGCGCGGGGCTGACTCGGGCTCGTATCTCCACGGCCTCACCTGGCGCGTCGCCGCGCGCTTCATGCTCGGGCAGTGGGAGGACGCCCTCGCCGACCAGGCGGAGCTCGAGCGAGTCGCCGCGGAGGATCCGCGGGAGCTGCCGGCGGGCTACACGATGCGTGCGTATACGTTCACCGCTCTCTGCCGGCAGCTGCGTGGCGAGCTCGACCAGGCGGATCGCTACATCGAGCTGGCGCGGCGGTACTTCGATCTCGTGCGCGACCGGCACCGGCGACTAGGGTCCGTGCATGCGCAGCCCCTGGCTCTGGCGCTGGCGCATCGGGGGCTCTTCGAGGAGGCGCTCGCGCTGTGTCCGCTCGTGCCCCACACGGCGGGCGCGGG
Organism: Gaiellaceae bacterium; assembly: GCA_050697975.1. Taxonomy (GTDB): domain Bacteria; phylum Actinomycetota; class Thermoleophilia; order Gaiellales; family Gaiellaceae; genus JBOHAW01. The sequence goes on along the minus strand of JBOHAW010000090.1, from coordinate 126 downwards.
GCTCACGCTCGAGCTCCGGTGCGAGATCACGGCGGCGCGGCAGCAGTGGGAGGACGCCGCCGGGCTCGTCGCTGCCGCGCGTGCCGAGGCCGAGATCGGCGAGCAGCTCTCGCTCCCGCTCTACGC
>JBOHAW010000089.1:0-2626 GCA_050697975.1 Gaiellaceae bacterium | reverse complement strand
CCTCCATGCCCTTCTCGCGGCGCGTGCGCGCGAACTCGACGAGCCAGCGCACGGCCAGCGTGCGGGCGCGGCGCTGCGGCACCTCGACGGGCACCTGGTAGTTGGCGCCGCCGACTCGGCGCGAGCGGACCTCGAGCACGGGCGTCACCGTCTTCACGGCCTGCTCGAGCACCTCGACGGGCGGCTTCCCCGTCTTCGTGCCCACGAGCTCGAGGGCGTCGTAGACGATCTTCTCGGCGGTCCCCTTCTTCCCGCGCGTCATCACCTTGTTCGTGACCTGCGTGACGAGCGGCGAGCTGTAGACGGGGTCCGGGATCAAGGCCCGTGGCTGGATCTCAGCGCGGCGTGGCACTGGTGACTCAGCTCCCTCGCTTGGCGCCGTACTTGGAACGGCCCTGGCGGCGGTCCGACACGCCCGCGGTGTCGAGGGCGGCGCGGATCACCTTGTAGCGGATGCCCGGCAGGTCCTTGACGCGGCCGCCGCGGATCAGCACGACCGAATGCTCCTGGAGGTTGTGCCCCTCGCCCGGAATGTACGTCGTGACCTCCATCTGGTTCGTGAGGCGGACGCGGGCGACCTTGCGCAGCGCCGAGTTCGGCTTCTTCGGCGTGGTCGTGTACACGCGCGTGCAGACGCCGCGCTTCTGCGGTGCGCCGCGGAGCGCAGGGGTCTTCGTCTTCGCCTTCGGCGAAATCCGTCCCTTCCTGACCAGCTGGTTGATCGTCGGCAACTCTGACTCCGGGTAGGCGCTCACACAGCAACGGTCGGCGGGGCGGACGCCCTGCCAACCGGACAGCGGATGGTACCGAACCTTGTAACGAGCGTCAAACGGCGAAAACAGCGCTGACGAGCGCAACCACGCACCCCTCGAGCGCGTTGTATGTGCGCGGCTCGCGGCGGTGCTTTTATGCTTTGCACGGCATAGCCACATCGCTCAGAACCGTTTACAGTCCGAACAATGGCGTCGCTCGTCCCTGCGGAGGGCCAATGGCCTTGACGATTGTCCTGCTCGTAATCAGCGCCGGTCTGGCACTGGCCGTCGCCGTGCTCGTCGTGCTGCTCGTCATCCGGCGCTCCTCGAGCACCGCCGACCAGCGCGTGTCCATCGCCGTCTCCGACATGAACACGCGCATGGAATCGATGCTGCGCGAGCTCGGTCAGGCGCTCGAGCGCGCGGAGGAGCAGATCCGCCGCACGCATACGCTCAGCGAGCTCGGCGGCTCGATCGATCTCGACGAGGTGCTCGCGCGGACGCTCGAGGCGGCCGGCGAGATCGAGGGTGCGGACGCCTCGCTCGTCTCCGTCCGAGGGGCCGCCGACGGCAAGGCGCTCGTCGCGACGCTCGGTCTCTCGGTCGAGGAGTCGGAGCGTGAGGGCATGATCACCGGCCCGCCCGACGGGCGCGCGACCCGCTCGATCGCGATCTCGTACCGCTACGACCAGGTGCAGCTGGTCGCGGACGGCAACCTGATCCACGCCGGGCTCGCCGTGCCGTTGCGCTCCGAGGCAGAGCCGCTCGGTCAGCTGGCCGTGTTCACCCGCTCGGCGGAGCGGGCGTTCGCCGAGGGCGAGCTCGACGCTCTCGAGCAACTCGCCCGACGCGCCGGCCCCGCGATCGCGAACGCCGCCCTCTTCCGGGAGGCCCGCCAGCTCGCCGACCTGGACTCGCTCACCGGCCTGCACAACCGCCGCTACTTCCACGAGACGCTCGCACGCGAGGTCGCACGCGGGCACCGCTACGACCGCCGCCTCGCCCTGATCGTGTTCGACCTCGACGACTTCAAGGCGATCAACGACCGCATCGGTCACCTGGCCGGCGACGCCGTGCTCGCCGACGCGGCCGAGCGTGTGCGGGAGGTCGTGCGATCGGCCGACATCGCGTGCCGCGTGGGCGGCGACGAGTTCGCGGTCATCCTCCCGGAGTCCGGACGGGCCGAGGCCGACCAGCTCTACCGCCGCATCCAGGGAGAAGTCGCCAAGCGTCCGATCGCGCTGGGCGGCAAGCTCGTCTTCTCGGCCGGTGTCGCCGAGCTCGGGCCCGAGGACGACGCGGCGACGTTCTTCCAGCGCGCCGACGACGCGCTCTATCGTGCAAAGGAGCGCGGCAAGGGCCAGATCGCGGCCGCGACCTCCGCCTAGCGGGGCAAGCCGCCTGGTGGCCCCTAGGCGCCGGCGAGCGCGAGGAACGGCAGGTAGCTGGACACGCGGATCGTGCCCGGGGTCGGCAGCTCGTCCTGACGGCAGACGGCGGTCCGCAGGGCCTCGGTCTGACGTCCGAGGCTCCAGCGCTCGAACGTCGCGCGGCGCCCGAAGATCGCGAGCGCCGCGGAGATCGGGCCCCGCGCCTGGCCGAGCGGGATCGAGCCGAGCGGCCGCACCTCGCCGAGCACCCGCACGGCGTAGGTGCCGTCGAGCGCCCTGAACGTCAGCCTGCCCGGGCCGACCTCGAACAGCTGCTCCGGCGCAAGCGACTCGAACGCGAGCCCGCGCGTGCGGCCGCCGAGCCACCAGGGCGCCGGCTTCGCCTCGATCGCGCGCGTGAGGAGATCCGGGTAGCCGAAGTAGAAGGCGCTCACCTCGCGCGCCGACGGACGGCGCGCGGGCATGGTCGCCTCGATGCGGATG
>JBOHAW010000088.1:0-2616 GCA_050697975.1 Gaiellaceae bacterium | reverse complement strand
GGGCTGAACCCCGCCGCCGACCCGGCCGCCGTCGTCTTCACCCGCGACAACCTGCTGCTGCCCGATCCCGCAGGCACGGGCCGGCCGGCGCTCCTCCCCGGTGAGAGCTTCGTCGAGACGGGCGCGTTTCGGATCACGGTGTTCGAGCGGGCGGCCGGCAGTGCGGGGTTGCGCTTCGCCTGGACGGATGCGACGGCTCCGCGGGCGCCGCGAATCTTCGAGCCGGAGTCGCGCGTGCCGCGGGGCGGCACGCTGCCGGTGGAATGGCACGAGAGCCGCGAGCGCGGCAGCGGCGTCGCGTTCTACGAGGTCTCGCTCGACGGCCGGCGGCCGGTGCGTGTCCCGGTCGACTTCCGCGTGAGCGCGACTGCGAGCTTCCGCACGCCTGCTCCGGGCCCGCACCGCGTCTCGGTGACGGCGGTCGATCGCGCAGGCAACCGCAGCGCCTCGGCCGTGCGCCGCTTCACCGTCGCGCGGGCGCGTCGCTAGAAGTCGCCGGCCGCGCGAGCAGGGGAAAGACGGCGGACCGAGGAGTCGCCCGCGTCTTCGTGCCCGTCGAGCAGCTCGCGCACCTTCCGGCCGAGATCGACGGCGGTGAACGGCTTCTCGAGGAAGGCGGTGTCAGGCGCGAGGACGCCGTGGTGCATGATCGCAGCCTCGGTGTAGCCCGACGTGAAGAGCACCCGTAGGCCGGGACGCTCCTGCAGCATTCGTGCCGCGAGCTGCTGACCGCCGACCCCGGGCATGACGACGTCCGTCATCAGAAGGTCGATCGCGCCCGCGTGCTCATCGGCGAGCGCCGCCGCCTCGTCGCCGTCGGCGGCCTCGAGCACGGTGTACCCCGCTCGCTCCAGCATCTCCCGCACGAGCGAGCGCACGATCGCCTCGTCCTCGACGAGCAGCACGGTCTCGGTCCCGCCGAGCCCCGGCTGCGCGCGCTGCTCCTCGCGGTCGGCGGCCACGTCCCAGACGCGCGGGAGGTAGACCTTGAAGGCCGTGCCGCGGCCGGGCTCGGAGTACGCCCAGATCTGGCCGCCCGTCTGGCTGACGATGCCGTAGACGGTCGAAAGGCCGAGGCCGGTGCCCTGTCCCGGCGGCTTCGTGGTGAAGAAGGGCTCGAAGACGCGCCCCAGCGTCTCCCGGTCCATGCCCTCGCCCGTGTCCGAGACGGCCAACTGCACGAACTGGCCCGGCGTCGCGCCGGGATGGACAGCGACGAAGAAGTCGTCGAGCTCGACGTTGGACGTCGTGATCGTCAGGCGTCCGCCGCGCGGCATCGCGTCCCGCGCATTGATCGCGAGGTTGAGCACGACCTGCTCGATCTGCCCTGGGTCGGCGCGCGTGCGCCCGAGCTCCGGCTCCAGGCCCGTGGCCAGCTCGACGTCCTCGCCGAGCACCCTGGCGAGCATCCCTTCGAGGCCGCCGACGACGTCGTTGAGGTCGAGCACCTTCGGCTGGAGCACCTGCTTGCGGCTGAAGGCGAGCAGCTGCCGAGTCAGCGCCGCCGCTCGCTCGCCGGCCCGCTTCATCTCCTCGACGTTCCGGCGCGCAGGCGAGTCCTCGTCCAGGCGGGCCAGCGCGAGGTCGCCGTAGCCCGTGATCGCAGTCAGCAGGTTGTTGAAGTCGTGCGCGACCCCGCCGGCCAGGCGTCCGACGGCCTCCATCTTCTGCGCCTGGCGCAGCTCCTCTTCGAGCTTCGCCTTGTCCTCGGCCGCGCGGTTGCGCTCGGTCACGTCGCGCGCGATCGTCAGGATCATCTCCGGCTCGCCCGCCTCGTTCCTGACGACGCTCGTCACACCTTCCATGTCGATCCAGTGGCCGTCCTTGTGCCTGAACCGCGTGACGGTCTCGCTTCGCTGGGCCTCGCCTCCGACCGAGGCGGCGATCGTGACGGCCGCGCGCTCGACGTCGTCCGGGTGGACGTGCTCGAGAACGGCGCGGCCGATCAGCTCGTCCTGCCGGTACCCGAGCACGCGCTCGTGCGCAGGCGAGACGTACAGCGCCGTGCCGTCGAGGTCGAGCAGCGCGATCACGTCGGCCGAGCTCTCGACGATCGCGCGGTAGAGCTCCTGACTCTTGCGCAGGGCCTCCTCGGCCTCGCGCCGCTCCTCCAGCTCCCGCTGCGCGTCGGCGTACAGCCGCATGTTCTCGAGCGCGAGCGAGGCGAGCTGCCCGAAGCGGGAGAGCAGCGCCAGCTCCGGCTCCCCACAGGCTCGCGCCGGATCCTGGTAGGCGATGCCGAGCACGCCGATCACCGCGCCGGCGGAGCGGAGCGGCACGCCCGCGGTCGCGTGGACGCCGAGATCGGAGTACCTGGTCACCTGGTCCGACCACTCCGCGTAGTCGCCCACTGCGATCGCGCGCTCTTCCTTCCAGACCTTTCCGGAGAGGCCGGACCCGCGGGCGAGACGTACGCCTTCGTGGCCGGCGAACACGCCCAGCCCGACCTCCAGGTGAAGCTGGTCGCGATCCTGGTCGACGAGGTAGAGGTATCCGTTCGGCGTCCCGAGCAGATCGCCGGCCCGGGCCACGATTCCCTCCAGCATGCTCGCGGCGTCGTGCCGGTTCAGCAGGTCGAAGGCGGTCTCCTGCAGCGCCTCGAGCTCGGCGTTCTGC
>JBOHAW010000087.1:0-4395 GCA_050697975.1 Gaiellaceae bacterium | reverse complement strand
AGATCGGCCTGCCGCCCAGCACCAAAAACCTCCTCTTCCGCCCCCGCGGCCTGGTCCTCGTCACCGGCCCGACGGGGTCGGGGAAGACGACGACGCTGGCGACGATGCTGGACTTCATCAACCAGGAAAACGACTGCCACATCATCACGATCGAAGATCCGATCGAGTACTACCACGAGCACAAGAAGTCGATCATCACGCAGCGCGAGATCGGCACCGACGTCGGCACGTTCAAGGAGGCCATGCGGCGCGTCCTGCGCATGGACCCCGACGTGATCCTCCTCGGCGAGATGCGCGACCTCGAGACGATCGCCACGGCGCTGACCGCGGCCGAGACCGGCCACCTCGTCCTCGGCACGCTGCACACGCAGAGCGCTCCCGGGACGATCGACCGCATCATCGACGTCTTCCCCGCCGAGCAGCAGGAGCAGGTGCGGATCCAGATCGCCGGCGCCCTTCAGGGCGTCGTCACCCAGGCGCTGATGCCCACGGCCGACGGCCTGGGCCGAGTCGCCGCGCTCGAGATCCTGCTGCCCGACGACGCCGTGCGGAACCTGATTCGACAGGGCAAGGTCGAGCAGATCTACTCGATCATGCAGACGAACACCGGGCGCGGCATGCAGACGATGGAGCAGTCGCTCGCCGAGCTGACCGTGCGCCGCGTGATCACCTTCGAGACCGCGCTCGGGCGTACGAGTCGCCCGGCTCAGCTGCGCGGTCTGCTCGAGCGAATGGACTTCCCCGTCGAGGAGGATTCCCCCGAAGACGCATCGGCCGCCCTCGGCGCCGGCCTGCGCGTGGCAGGGCAATAGCCATGGCCGACTGGAAGCAGGAGCCGGACGTCACGCCCGAGCGCCAGCCCGAGCCCGAGCCCGGGCCGAGCGAGCCCGAGGCCGCCCCGGCCGAGGATGCTGTCGGCTACGGCTGGCTTACGGCCTCGATCGAGCCCTCCGCCGAGCCGCCGAAGTCCTGGACGGAGGCCGTCGTCGGGCCCGAGCCCGCTGCGACCCGCCCGTCGTGGGCCTTCGAAGACGAGCCGTCGGCCGCGGCCGAGCCGAGCGAGACGGCCGAGGAGCCGGCGGAGCCCGTGCGCAGCCCGATCGAGCGCGCGGTCGCCGCGAGCGCCCCGAGGCCCCGAGATCCCGAGCCGGTCGAGCCACCCGCCGTCGAGCTGCCCACCGTCGAGGCAACCGCGCCGTGGCCGTCCGCGGAATCCGTCGAACCGCCGCTGCCTCAGTTTTCAGAGGCCATGCCGCCCGCTGCCCTGCCCGGCGTCCACGCCCCGGTGCCGGCATCCGAGCTGCCGCCCCTCCCCGAGCAGAAGCGAGACGGGAAGCGCGGCTCGCTGCTGAAGAAGGAGATCTCGTTCAGGCGCAAGCCGAAGCCCGACGTCGACCCGCCCGTACCCGCGACCGAGCCTCCGCCCGTGCCCGACGAGCCCGCGGCCAGGGACGAGCGCCGCTCGCTGCTGAAGAAGGAGATCTCGTTTCGGCGCAAGCCGAAGACTCCGGCGAAGCCGAAGCCCGCCGACGTCGACCCGCCCGTGCCCGCGACCGAGCCTCCGCCCGTGCCCGACGAGCCCGCGGCCAAGGACGAGCGCGCCTCGCTGCTGAAGAAGGAGATCTCGTTCCGGCGCAAGGCCAAGCAGCCGAAGGCCGAGCGGCCTCGCAAGCAGCGCAAGGAACGCGAGCCGAAGGAGAAGCAGGAGCGAAAGCAGAAGGAGCCGAAGGCGGCGACGGAGAAGGCGCCGTCGCGCCCGAAGGAGGCGAAGCTGCCCAAGGAGCCGCGCGCGAAGCGCCGGCGCGGGACCGGCTCCCAGAAGCGGCTCGTGGGGCTCAAGATCGGCGCGTCGCAGATCGCGGCGGCGCGGGTCGTCAACAACGGCGCCGCGCAGCTCGTCCAGATTGCGCGCACGGATCTCGACCCGGGCATCGTCGCCGGCGGCGAGCTGCTCGACCCCGAGGCTCTCGCCGAGGCGCTGAAAGACTTCTTCAAGACCAACAAGCTGCCCAAGCGCGGCGTCCGGCTGGGCATCGCCAACAACCGTATCGGCGTGCGCACGTTCGACCTCGGCGGCATCGACGACCCGAAGCAGCTTGCGAACGCGATCCGCTTCCGGGCCCAGGAGGCTCTGCCGATCCCGATCGACGAGGCCGTGCTCGACTACCAGGTGCTGAGCGAGGGTGTCGACGAGAACGGAGAGAAGACCCGGCGCATCCTGCTCGTCGTCGCCTACCGCGAGCTGATCGACCGCTACGTGAGCGCTTGCCGCAAGGCCGGCATCCAGCTCGCCGGCATCGACCTGGAGGCCTTCGCGCTGCTGCGCGCGCTCGCCGCGCCGCCCGAGGGCGAGGCCACGCCCGAGGCCGCCTTCGTGGCAGTGTCGATCGGACACGACCGCACGACGTTCGCAGTCTCCAACGGCCGCGTGTGCGAGTTCACGCGTGTGCTCGAGTGGGGCGGCTCCACGCTCGACGCCGCCATCGCGCGCGCGCTCGACATCACACCGGTCGAGGCAGAGGCGGTCAAGCGCTCACTCCCCGCCGACGGGGAGGAGCTGCCGGAAGGACTGTCCGAGGCTGCCGCCGCGAAGGCCCGCGAGGCGATCCGAACCGAGATCCAGTCGTTCGCCCGAGAGCTCGTCTCCTCGCTCCAGTTCTACCAGGGTCAGCCCGGATCGCTCGGCATCGGCGAGATCGCCGTCACCGGCGGCACGGCGCACCTGCACGGCCTCGCCGAGCGCCTCCAGCAACAGATCGGCGTCGGCGTCCGCGTCGCGGATCCGCTCGCGCGGGTCCGGATCGGCAAGCGGCTCAAGGACGAGGAGCAGGTCGGCTCGCTGGCCATCGCAATCGGACTCGGGATCGAGGACTAGCCGTGCGCGCAGTCAACCTCCTGCCGAGGGACGAAGGCCGGCGCAAGGCCCAGCGCAAGGCGCCGAGGCCGGTCGTCCTCGTGGCCGCGATCGGCGGCTCGATCGTGGTCACCGGGCTCGCAGCCGGCGTGATCCTGACGAGCAGCAGTCTGGCCGGCAAGCGCGAAGAGCTCGAGCAGCGCACGATCGAGCTGGCTGTGACCCCGCCTCCGCCCGCGCAGCCTTCACAGATCCAGACCGGCCTGGCGGGCCAGCAAGCTCCCCGCGTGGCCGCCGTCTCGTCGGCGCTCGCGGGCCGGGTGTCGTGGGACCGGGTGCTGCGGCGCTTCTCGCTCGTGCTGCCGGACGACGTGTGGCTAAGGACGCTGTCGGTCAAGTCGCCGGTGGGCGGCGCCGAACCGGCTCCGGGAGCGACGCCGACGGGCTTCTCGATCAGCGGCTACACCTACTCTCACGCCGCCGTCGCGCGGCTGCTCTCGCGCCTGGCCGTGCTTCCGGACATCACGAACGTCCAGCTGCAGCGAAGCAACCTGACCAAGCTCGGCAGCCAGGAGATCGTGGAGTTCGCGATCCTCGCCGACGTCCGCCCGCCTGGAGCCGCGTCGTGAGCGCGAAGAAGCCGTCGCCGTCCTCGAACGTCCAGATCGCGCTCGTCGTCGTCGCCCTCGTGGCCGTCGCCGCGCTCGGATACTTCTTCGTGATCGCGCCGAAACGATCCGCCGCGGCCGACGTCGACGCCCAGATCGTGGCCAAGCAGGCGGAGATCGACGCGAATCGCGCGCTCTCGCTGGTGAAGCCGCCGGGGCCGGTCGACGTGCCCGAGCTCTTTCGGCTGACGAAGGCCATGCCCGACCAGGCGGACGTCCCGGAGATCATCCTCGAGCTGAACCGGATCGCGACGGACACGGGCATCACGTTCCAGTCGATCACGCCCCAGGGCGCCGCCCCCGGCCAGGCTGCGTACCAGATCGTTCCGATCAACCTTGCGTTCGACGGCAATTTCTACAGCCTCTCGGACTTCCTCTTCCGGCTACGCAACCTCGTCGCGGTGCACGATGGACGGCTGGCCGCGCGGGGCCGCCTCTTCTCGGTCGAGCAGATCTCGTTCACCGAGGGAGCCGATCTCTTCCCGCACATCCACGCGGACCTGACCGTCAACGCCTTCGTCTACGGGACCGGCGTGCCGGCCACGGCGCCGCCTCTGCCGCCGGCCGCCGAACCGCAGCCGGGCGAGGCCCCGCCCGCGACGACCACCCCACCGCCCACGACGACGACGCCGGCCGTTCCGCCCGCCGCAGCCGCGGCGCCTGCTCCGGGGAGCGCCTCCTGATGGCCCGCAGAAAGATCGACCACAAGGCTGTGAAGGAGGCGAAGCAGAAGAAAATCGCGATCGTCGGCGCCGTCCTGCTGCTCGCGATGCTCGCCTTCTCGGTGCCGAAGACGCTAAAGCTCCTCCGTGGCAACAGCGCCGGCGCCGCGGCGCAAGCGGTCGAGACCACCACCGCCCCGCCGCCGGCGGG
>JBOHAW010000086.1:0-6679 GCA_050697975.1 Gaiellaceae bacterium | reverse complement strand
GAGCGAGTCGACGGCGACGCCCTCGCGCCCGACCTCGCCGAGCGAGCGAGCGTGGTCGGAGTCGTAGCCCATCAGGGTCGGCATGTCGAAGGCGGTGGAAAGGCCGGTCTGCCCGTGCTCGAGCAGGTAGCGGAAGCGCTCGTTCGTCTCCTCGGCCGTCCCGAAGCCGGCGAACTGCCGCATCGTCCAGAGCTTGCCGCGGTACATCGACGGGTACACGCCGCGCGTGAACGGATAGACGCCCGGATAGCCGAGGTCCCGCTCGTAGTCGATCGCAGTCGAATCGGGCGTGTAGAGGGGTTCGTTCTCGAGCCCCGAGATGGTCGTGAGGAGCTCGCCGGTCCGCTCGGGCTTCGCCTCGTAGAGCTCCCGCCGCCACTCGGCGGTGCCGTCGACGCGGTCCTGCCGCTGGCGTGGATCCTCGGTCGTCGCCATCGCCTTCGCCATCATAGGCGAGCGGCCCGATCGGCCCGAGCTCGCCGGCATCCCGGGCCTCGGCAGACCGGTTCGCGACGGATCGAGCGCCTCTCGACCCAGGGACTAACGCTCAACCTGAGCCTGAGTCCCTGGCCCGAGGGAAGGGGACTTCTCTCCCCCGGAAGAGGCACGCGCCACTCCCCTCGACGGGGGATCTTCGGTCACCGGAATGCCCATCTTCGTCAACCCCGTCCGGCACTCAACCGATGTCCTGGGGATATCTCCCGCGCATACGCGCGCGCGAAAGCGACTCAGTGGCCACCAACCCCCACCTGCGACGAGACCGCCGCCCACCGGCCGGCGAGAGCGGCAGCCATCCGCTCTTTCCGATCTGGGCCGCGGCTGCCTGTGCCATGCTCGCCTGCGCGGTCATGCTCGTCACGCTCGTCGCCGGCTCGACGGACGAAGGCGCGGCCGTCCCCACCTTTCTGAGCGAGGCCCTCGGCGCGCCGGACCCCGCAGCTCCGCTCTTCCGCGGGGCCGCCGGCCGTGCGACCGTCGAGATCGGAGCGCGCAGCCACGGCGTGCGTGTCGGCGAAGACTCCGTCGCGATCGGTGCCGGACACGCGGAGGCCGGGCCGTGGACCCGCTTCGGCAACGGCGCCACGCGCCGCACGAGCTTCGGCCACGAGACGATCACGTTCGGCCGCGAGCGGATCGAGCAGTTCCTGACGATCGAGGAGCGCCAGGGCGCCCGAACGTGGCGGTGGCCGCTGCGGACCGGGCTCGCGCCTCGACTCGGGGTCGATGGCTCCGTCAGCTTCGTCGATCCGCGTACGCGCCGCGTGGCCGGTCTCGTCATCCCCGCCGTCGAGATCCTGGACGGCGCGGGCCGGACGATCACGCCGCCCAGCCTCCGCTGGTCGGTCGCGACGCGCCGGGACGGACGCTGGCTCGAGCTCCGGCTCGACGATGCGCGGCTGCCGCTGCCGTACACGATCGACCCCGCGATCGTCTACCGCGCCAGCTCGGCGGGAGTCCAGAACGGCGCCGGGTCCGGCTCGATCACGCCGACCGTCCCCGCCGGCGTCGTCGACGGCGACCTGCTGATCGCGCACGTGGCCGTCCGCGGGAGCGCGACGGCGATCGGTGCGCCCGGAGGCGGAACCTGGACTCTCATCCGCCTCTCCACGGTCACGACCGGGACGACCATGCGCATGGCGACGTACTGGCGGCGCGCGTCGGCGACCGACGCTGGCACGGGCTACACGTGGACGATTACCCCGAACGCGATCGCGACCGCGGGCATCTCCGCCTGGGCCGGAGTGGACACCACCGCGGCGATCAACTCGGCGGAGTCCGTGGTGCTGACGAACAGCCGCACGATCCTCCTGCCGGCGGTCACGGCCGCCACGCTTCAGATCGGCGTCGGGGCGATCGCCGGCAACAACACGTTTCCGGCCACCTGCGCGGCCGGCGCCGGGTGCCCGCGCCGGATGAGCGCGAACAACGCGAGCGGGATGGCGTCGGGCGTCTACGACGGCTACGCCGCCGGCGGCTCCTCGATCGTCACCACCGGCGGCGCGAGCACGCGGCGGATCGGCCAGTCGCTCTCCGTCACCGTGGACTCGACGGCGCCGACGACGGCCCCGGTCACGATCGCCGAGTCCGACCCCGACGGCCACCCGTCCGGGACGACCTTCTACTACCGCCCCGCGGGTGCCGGCGGCACCTTCACCGTGACCGAGGCCCCGAGCGATCCCGAGTCGGGCATCAAGAACGTGATCTTCCCCGCGCTGGCGGGCGGGTTCACACCGGTCACGACGTACACGGACACGGCCACCCCGTACACCCGGATCTACACCTGGCCCGCGACCACGGGCACGGAGACGGGCTCGAAGTCGCTCACGGTCACGGACAACTCCGACAACACCGCCCCGGTCTCCTTCACGATCACGCCCGACTCGACCGCGCCTGCGACCGGCTCCGTCACGGTCACCGGGCTCGGGGGCACCGGCTCGCTCTACTCGACCTCGACGACGCTGTCGGTGACGCTCGCCAACGGCACCGACGGCGACTCCGGTATCGCCCCGTCCGGCCACGTCCTGCGCCGCGCCGAGGCAACGCTCTCCTCCTCGGACGGCTGGGCGAACGGCACCTGCGGCTCGTTCGGCTCCTTTGCGACGATCGCCACCGACCCGGCCAGCCCGTACACCGACAACGCCGCCGGCGGCATCGCCACCGGTAAGTGCTACCGCTACGAGTACATCGTCGCCGACAACGTCGGCAACCTGGGGACGTACACGTCGGGCGACGTCAAGGTGGACACGAGCGCCCCGTCCACGCCGGCGCTCAGCCTCGCCGAGGCGACCGGCCCCGCCTTCCAGCACGTCAGCGGCACGGAGCTCTTCTACAACCCGAGCGGCAGCAACTCCGGCTCCTTCACCGTCGACGCGAGCGACGCCAGCACGAGCGACGCCCAGTCGGGCATCGAGAAGGTCAACTTCCCGGCGCTCCCGGCCGGCTTCACGGGCGGCGGCGACGACACGGCCCCGACGCCCTATCGCGGCTCGTACAGCTGGGACTCGACCGCGACGACGGCCCCGGGCGCGCGCACGGCCACGGTCACGAGCAACGCCGCGAGCACGGCGACGCAGACCTTCACGGTCACGAAGGACGTCGCCGCGCCCTCGACGGCCGACGACACGGCGTCGATCGGCAGCGCCTGGCGGAACGTCGACACGACCGTCACGCTGACGCCCGCCGACGGGGGGGCGGGCGCCGGCGTGGCCGCCACCTACTACACGACCGACGGCTCGGCGCCCACGATCGCCTCCGCCCAGGGCACCTCGGTCGTGCTGTCGGCGACCGGCACCTACACGGTCAAGTACTTCTCGGTCGACAACGTCGGCAACGCCGAGCCGGTGCAGACGGCCTCGACCGCGATCCGGATCGACAAGGCGAACCCCGTGCCCGGCGCGCTCAGCCTGCCGTCGGCCACGAATGCCTCGCTCACCGGCGCGACGCTCTACTACCGCGGCGCGACGGCCGGCAGCTTCACGGTGCGCCAGCCGGTCGCCGACCCCGACTCCGGCCCCGCCTCGGTCACCTTCCCGGCGATCGGCACCGCCGGCTGGACGCACGGGAACGAGACCGTCAGCGGCTCCTCGCCGTACACCTCCTCGACCTACAGCTGGGGCGCCTCCCCCTCGAATCCGGCCGACCAGACGCTGACCGGCGCGGACGCCGCCGGGAACACGGCGACCGCCACCCTCGCCTTCCAGGATGATTCCACCGCGCCGGCGAGCTCGGCCCAGTGCAACGCGGCCGCTTGCTCCGGCTGGTACACGGCGGCGCCCGTCTCGGTGACGCTCTCGGCTACGGACGGAGGCTCGGGGCTCGACGTGATCCGCTACACCACGGACGGCAGCGACCCCACCGCCGCCAGCCCGGTGTACGGCGGCGCGCTCGCGATCGCAGCGACGACGACGGTCAAGTTCCGGGCCTGGGACCTGGTCGGCAACGTCGAGCCGGTGGTGAGCGTGACGGTGCAGGTCGACACGACCGATCCCGGCGCGCCCGCGCTCGCGGTCGCCGAGACCGATCCCGACTCGCACGCCGCCGGCACGACCCTCTTCTACAACCCCAGCGGGTCGAACGCGGGCACGTTCACGGTGGACGCGACGACGAGCGACGCGCAGTCGGGGATCGACCGGGTCACGTTCCCGGGCGTGGCCGGCATGACGGGCGGCGGGCCGGACACCGGCAGTCCCTACGGCGACACGTACGGCTGGACGTCGAGCACCGGTGCCTCGGGGGCGCAGACCGTGACGGCGCGGAACGGCGCGCTCCTGACGAGCACGAGCGACTTCACCGTCACCTCCGACACGGCCGGGCCGACCGGCCACTCGGTCGCGCTCGCCGGCGGCCCCTACTACACCTCGGCCTCGATCTCCCTCACGCCCACCGACGGCGGCGACGGGTCCGGCTCGGGCGTGGACACGGCCTCGCGTGTGTACGAGAGAGACGAGGCCCCGCTCAACGGCGACTCGTGCGGCAGCTTCAGCGCCACCTGGACCGCGGTCTCGAACCCCGACGCGAGCGTGGTCTCGGGGAGGTGCTACGTCTACCGGCTGAAGATCTCCGACAACGTCGGCAACCAGTCGGCACCCTCGGCCGCCAGCGGCTCGGCGAAGGTCGACACCTCCGCACCCTCCGCGCCCGCTGTCGCGCTGTCCGAGAGCTCCGCCCTGTCGCACGTCTCGGGCACGACCGTCTACTACAACCCGCAGGGCTCGAACTCCGGCACCTTCACGGTGGACGCGACGAGCTCCGACGCGCAGTCCGCCCTGCAGAAGATCAACTTCCCGGCGCTCGCCGCCGTCACGGGCGGCGGGGACGACGCGTCGAGCCCGTACGGGGCGGCGTACGACTGGACGGCGAGCTCGACCGCCTCGGGCGCCCAGACCGTGACGGCGCACAACAACGCCGGACTCACGAGCACTGCCCAGTTCACGGCAACGCCGGACACGAGCGCGCCGACCGGCGGCTCCGTCGCCTACGCGGACGGCTACACGACGAGCGAGTCGGTCACGATCACGCCGGACAACGGCAGCGACGGCGGCGCGGGCGTCGACGCGGGCTCGGCGGTGCTCGAGCGCCAGACGGCAGCCCTGGGCGCCGGCAACTGCGGCGGCTTCGGCTCGTGGAGCGCCGTCACGAGCCCGGACACCGTGCCGACCGGAAGCTGCGCGAAGTACCGCCTGCGCGTGTCGGACAACGTCGCGAACGAGGCGACGTTCGTCTCCGGGAACGTCGTCAAGGTCGACACGGGCGGGCCGGCGGTCGCGCACGACGATCCCGGCGCCAACCTGCGCCTGACCGTCTCCCTGACCGCGACGGCGAGCGACGGGCTGTCCGGGATCGCCTCGGTCGCGTTCCAGCGCTCTCCGGCCGGTGCCGGCTCCTGGACGACAATCGACTCCGACAGCTCGAGCCCCTACTCGGCGAGCTTCGACACGAGCGCCGTCAGCGACGGTCTCTACGACCTGCGCGCCGTGGCCACGGACGGGGCGGGCAATGCGACCACGTCGGCGGTCGTCGCGAGCCGCCGCGTCGACAACACCGCGCCGAGCGCGACCATGACCGACCCCGGGACGAACCTCCGCGGCACCGTCGCCCTCGGCTCGACGACGAGCGACGGCGGCTCGGGCGTGGCCACGGTCGCCTACGACTACAGGACCTCGCCGAGCGGCTCGTGGACGTCCACGCCGGCCGCCTGGGACACGACCGCGCTGGCCGACGGGCTCTACGACCTGCGCGTGACGGCGACGGACGGGGCGGGCAATGCGACCACGTCGGGTGTCGTCGCGAGCCGCCGCGTCGACAACACCGGCCCGAGCGCGACGATGGACGATCCCGGCGCGAACCTGGCCGGCATCGTCACGCTGACCTCGACGACGAGCGACGGCGGCTCGGGCATCGCCTCGGTGGGCTACGAGCGCAAGCTCTCCTCCGGCGGGCCGTGGACGGCGACCCCGGCGTCCTGGGACACCACCGCCGTGTCCGACGGCCTGTACGACCTCCGCGTGATCGCGACCGACAACGCGGGCAACTCGACGACGTCTGCCCCGGTCGCGAACCGCCGCGTCGACAACAGCTCCCCGACCGTCACCGTCTCGGCGCCGGCCACCTACGTCAACGGCGGCGACCCGGATCCGTATGCCGTCACCGCGACGAGCCCCGACGGCGATCTGACGCAGGTGCAGTTCTTCCGCTGCGACAACGCCAGCGCAGGCTGCTCGACCGGCAACTGGGTCTCGCTCGGCGTCGACGGCAGCGCACCCTGGTCCGCCTCCTGGACGGTCGACGCCGACGGCAGCCGCGCGCTGCGGGCCGTGGCGACGGACGCCTCGTCCAACTCGGGCAGCGACGTGCACACGACCGTGATCGACCGGACGGCTCCGGCCGGCGGCTCGATCGCCTACGCGGACGGCTACGACGCCGACGGCACGGTGCCGATCGCGACCGACAACGGCAGCGACGCCGGCTCCGGCATCGACGCGGGCTCCGTCGCCGTCCAGCGCGACGAGGCGCCGCTCGACAACGGCGACGGCAGCTGCGACGCGTTCTCGGGCAGCTGGAGCAACGTAACGCTCACCGGTGGCGCCGACACCACCGTGAGCAGCGGCAAGTGCTACCGCTACCGGGAGCTGCTGAGCGACCGCGTGGGCAACCAGGGCGTGTCGTCCCCGAGCGGGAC
>JBOHAW010000085.1:0-3154 GCA_050697975.1 Gaiellaceae bacterium | reverse complement strand
TGGCTGCGGCGGGCGTGCTCGGCGTGACCGAGCCCTACTCCTGCGGAATCGGCGGCGGCGGGTTCATGGTCATCCGGACCGCGAGCGGGAAGGTCACGACGATCGACGGGCGCGAGGAGTCGCCGGCGGCGATGGAGCCGGACTCCTTCTGGGAGAGCGGGAAGGCGCTCCCGTTCAACGACGCGCGCTTCAGCGGACTCTCGGTCGGCGTGCCGGGGACGGTGCGCGGTTGGGACGAAGCCTTGCGCCGCTACGGAACGATGTCCCTGGCGGAGGCGCTTCGGCCGGCGATCGAGGTGGCCCGTGGAGGGTTCGTCGTCGACGAGACCTTCGTCAGCCAAACGCAGCCGAACGTCGACTTCTTCGACGACGTCCCCTCGACGCGGGGTCTGTACCTCGACCCCGACGGCACGCCGCGAGACGTCGGCACTGTGTTGCGGAACACCGACCTCGCGCGCACGTACGACCGCATCGCGAAGCTAGGAGTCAAGGGTTTCTACCGGGGTGCCGTGGCGGACGCGATGGTGGAGGCCGTCCAGAGCCCACCGGTCGCTCCGGACGCGAACCACGCTTGGCGGCCCGGCCTGATGACGATGCGCGACGTCAGGGCGTACGTGGCGCCTGAGCGCGCGCCGACAAGGGTCGGCTACCGCGGCCTCGACATCTACGGCATGGGGCCGCCGTCGAGCGGCGGCTCGACCGTCGGCGAGGCGCTGAACATCCTCGAGGGCTTCGACCTCGACCCGGCGAACCGCACGCAGGCGCTGCACCTCTACCTCGAGGCGTCGCGCTTCTCATTCGCCGACCGCGGCGCGTACCTGGCCGATCCCGACTTCTTCGACGTGCCGCTCACCGGCCTCCTCTCCGACGGGTTCGCTGCCGAGCGCCGCGAGCTCATCGATCCGCAGCACGCGGCGACCAGCCCGGTTCCGCCCGGCGATCCGTATCCGTTTGACGGCGGCGGGCCCGGTGCGGGACGGCTCGCGGCGACCGGGACCCAGGGTGAGACGACGACCCACATCACGGTCTCCGACCGCGCGGGCAACGTCGTCTCCTACACGTTCACGATCGAGTCGACCGGCGGCAACGGCGTCGTCGTGCCGGGATGGGGATTCCTCCTCAACAACGAGCTGACCGACTTCAACTTCGACTCGCTGACGCATCCCAACCGGGTCGAAGGCGGCAAGCGGCCGCGCAGCTCGATGAGCCCGACGATCGTGCTCGACGACGGCGAGCCGCTCCTGGCTCTCGGCTCGCCCGGCGGCTCGATGATCATCACTACCGTGCTCCAGATCCTCGTCGACCGGCTCGATCTGGGGGCGACCCTCCCGCAGGCGATCGCCGCCCCGCGCGCGAGCCAGCGCAACACGGCGGCCGTCGCGGCGGAGCTTGCGTTCCAGAGCTCGCCCGAAGGGCAGGCGCTCGCCGAGCAGTTCGGTCACGTGTTCTCCACGGCGGCGGAGATCGGCGCCGCCACCGGCGTCGAGTTCCTCGCCGACGGGCGCGTACTCGCCGTCGCCGAGCCGCAGCGCCGCGGCGGGGGCAGCGCGATGGTCGAGGAGCCCGAGTAGGAGGTCAGGCATGCGGGGCTCCGGCGCCCGGCTGCGTGAGGCCGCTCTCGTACGCGAAGATCACGGCCTGAACCCGGTCGCGGGCGCGGAGCTTCCGGAGGATGCGCTTGACGTGGGTCTTGACCGTCGATTCCTCGACAACGAGGGCGGTGGCGATCTCGCCGTTCGAGAGGCCGCGGGCGACGAGCTCGAGCACGTCGCGCTCGCGCGGTGTGAGCTCGTCGAGGCGCTCGCTTGAGCAGGCATCCGGCGCGGGCTGGCGCGCCATGCGCTCGATCACCCTCCGGGTGACGGAGGGGGAGAGGAGCGATTCGCCGGCCGAGACCGTGTGAATGGCGGCGATCAGCTCCTCAGGTCTGGTGCGCTTGAGGAGAAAGCCCGAGGCGCCGGCGCTGAGGGCGCCGAAGATGTAGTCGTCCTGCTCGAAGGTGGTGAGGATCACGACCTTGACGCCGGGCGAGACGGCGAGCACCTCGCGCGTGGCGGCGATGCCGTCGAGGCCGGGCATGCGCACGTCCATGAGGACAACGTCCGGTCGGAGGGCGATCGCGCGCTCCACCGCCGCGCGGCCGTCTGGCGACTCGCCGACCACCTCGATCGTCTCGTCGCTGGAGAGCACCGCCCTCAGCCCCGCGCGCATGAGGTCGTCGTCGTCGACCAGCAGGACCCGCACTCGCGTCGTGGTCACAAGCGCTCTCCGCCGTAGGGCAGACGCGCGCGCAGGCGGAAGCGACCGTCGCCGGCATCCGTCTCGAGCTGCCCCTCGAGCAGGGCGGCCCGCTCGCGCATGCCGACGATCCCGTGGCCGGCGCCGGCCGGAGCCCAACCGGGACGCGTCGGATTTGTCACGACGACCTCGAGCGCGCTCGATCCGAACCCGAGCTCGACGTCCGCGCTCCCGTCTCCGTGGCGCGCGGCGTTCGTCAGTGCCTCCTGGATGATCCGGTAGGCCGCCCGGTCGACGCCGGGGGCGAGCGGCCGGCGCAACCCCTGAAGCTGGACGGTCACGTCGAGGCCGGCAGCGCGGTGGCGCTCGGCGAGCGCGTCGAGCCCGGCGAGGCCGGGAGGCGGCTCCACCTCGTCAGGCTCGCCGGGGGCGCCTTCGTCGCGGAGGGCGCGAACGAGCTGGTCGATCTCGCCCACGGTCTCGCGCGCGACCTCCTCGATCGTCTCGAGCGCGGCCCGGGCGCGCCCTGGGTCTCGCTCCTGCAGCAGCCGTGCGGCACCGGCCTGGACAAGGATCACGTTGATCGCGTGGCCGGCCGAATCGTGGAGGTCGCGCGCGATGCGCGCCCGCTCTTCGGCCGCCGCCAGACGCCGCTCGCGCTCGGCCTCGCGTTCCGCTCGCAGGGCGCGTTCCTCGAGCTCGACGATACGCTCGCGCCGCTGCCGCACCCGGTCGCCAAGCACCCAGGCGCCGCCCCAGACGAGCGCTCCAAAGAGGAGCGGCACGAGCGGGAACTCGTTCTGCGCGATGCCGGCGGCTCCGACGTGGAGGGCGAAGAGGACGGCGACGGTAGCGCCCACCAGCTCTGGCCGAGCGCGTGTCACGGCCGGGTGGAGGCCCAGGAAGAAGAGAGCGA
>JBOHAW010000084.1:0-5193 GCA_050697975.1 Gaiellaceae bacterium | reverse complement strand
TCGGCCGGATGAACCATTGGGTCGAGTTCTACGAGCGGGTCTTTGGGATGACGAACATCGTCCACTTCGGCGACGACCAGATCCAGACCGAGTACTCCGCGCTGATGAGCAAGGTGATGGCGGGCGGCGACGGCAAGATCAAGTTCCCGATCAACGAGCCGGCCGAGGGCAAGCGAAAGAGCCAGATCGAGGAGTACCTCGACTTCTTCGGCGGCCCGGGCGTGCAGCACATCGCGCTCGCCAGCGACGACATCGTGGGGACCGTCGAGACGCTGCGCGAGCGCGGCCTCGTCTTCCTCACGACTCCCGAGGCCTACTACGAGGAGGCGTACGACCGCGTCGGCGAGATCACCGAGGACTGGGACGACCTCCGCCGGCTGCGCATCCTCGTCGACCGCGACGACGACGGCTACCTGCTCCAGATCTTCACGAAGACCGCGCAGGACCGGCCGACGCTCTTCTTCGAGGTGATCGAGCGCCACGGCGCGCGCGGCTTCGGCGAGGGCAACTTCAAGGCGCTCTTCGAGGCGATCGAGCGCGAGCAGGCGCTGCGCGGGAATCTCTAGGGCGGGGCGTTTCCGATTCGCAGGCCGCGGCTATAGAGTCGCGCCATGGGACTCGGCGCAATCCTCGTCATCATCGGGCTGATCGTCTGGCTCGCCAGCGGCAGGTTCGTACTCGGCCTCATCCTCATCATCATCGGCCTGCTTCTCGGCGGGTTCCGCCGAGGCCGCTGGTACTGAGCCGACTCGACTTCCTCTCCACTCCGGTCCGGCAGGCCGCCAGCGTCGGCGAGACCGCGCACCGCCCCTGGCCCCTGCCCGAGGGGCCCTGGACGATGGGGCAGACCTGGGAGGACCTCCTGTTCGCGCACTGGGTCGTGCCGGCGCCCGCCCTGCGCTCGCTCGTACCGGACGGCCTCGAGCTCGACACCTTCGGCGGCCGGGCGTACCTCGGCGTGACGCCTTTCCGCGTCAGCGGGCTGCGCCTGCGCGGGACGGTGCCGCTTCCGCTCGTCTCGAGCTTTCTCGAGCTGAACGTCCGCACGTACGTCACGCACGGCGGCAGGCCCGGCATCTGGTTCTTCAGCCTGGACGCGGCGAGCCGGCTCGCGGTCGAGGCGGCGCGCCGGATGTACAAGCTGCCGTACTTCCATGCCGCCGTCTCGGCGGTGGACCGGGGCGGATGGATCGACTACTCCTGCGTCCGGGGGGACCGCGCCTCGCGTCCGGTGGTGTTCAACGGACGTTTCCGCCCCGTCGGCCCTCCCGCGACCGCGCGGCCCGGCTCCCTGGAGCACTTCCTCGTCGAGCGCTACTGCCTGTATGCGGTCGACGAGGGCGGCGCCCTGCACCAGGCCGAGATCCACCACGGCCCCTGGCCGCTCCAGGCCGCGGCGGCCGAGGTCGACCTGAACACGATGGCGCCGGATCCGATCGCGCTGCCGGACGAGGCACCGCTCCTCCACTTCTCGCGCCGCCAGGACGTCGTCCTCTGGCCGCTCAAGCCCGTGGCTTAGCCTTCCCGTGTGAACCCGCAGCGGCGCACCGCGCTCGTGTCCGTGCTCGCGGCCTGCGCGCTCGTCGCGCTCAAGCTCGGCACGGGCATCGCCACCGGCAGCCTGGGGCTCGTCTCGGAGGCCCTGCACTCGGCCACCGACCTCGTGGCCGCCCTGCTCACCTTCTTCGCCGTCGGCGTCGCCGTCCGGCCTGCCGACACCGGCCACCAGTACGGCCACGGAAAGGCCGAGCATCTGGCCGCGCTCGCCGAGGCGGCGATCCTCGTGCTGGCCAGCCTCGCGATCGGCGGCCTGGCGCTCTCGCACCTCCTCGGCGCCACCGAGTCCCGCGTCGACCCGACGTGGTACGCCTTCGCCGTCATCGTCGCCGTGATTGCGATCGACGCCGGCCGGACGGTCGTCTCCCTGCGCGCCGCGCGCCGCTTCTCGAGCGCCGCGCTGCAGTCGAATGCGCTCCACTTCGGCAGCGACCTCGTCGGCTCCGGCGCGGTGCTGCTCGGACTCACGCTCGCACGCGCCGGCTATCCCAATGCGGACTCGGCC
The DNA here is from genome assembly GCA_050697975.1 of Gaiellaceae bacterium. Classification (GTDB taxonomy): domain Bacteria; phylum Actinomycetota; class Thermoleophilia; order Gaiellales; family Gaiellaceae; genus JBOHAW01. Next base: position 3,131 of record JBOHAW010000084.1, on the reverse strand, counting down.
GCCGCGCTCTTCGTGGCCGTTCTCGTGCTCGTCGCCGCCTCGCGCCTGATCCGGCGCAACGTCGACGTGCTCATGGACCGGGCGCCGGCGGACGCGGAGGAGGCGGCGCGGCAGGCGATCGAGCGGCTGTCGCCCGAGGTCGTCCTGCGCCGGCTGCGGATGCGCCAGGCGGCCGGGCGCCATTTTGCCGACGTCGTGATCGGCGTCTCCCCAGGGGCGGCGGTCGGCCAGGGCCACGCCGCGGCCGACGCCGTCGAGGAGGCGGTCCAGCGGGCTCTCCCCGAGAGCGACGTCGTCGTCCACGTCGAGCCGGCTGAGGACGAGGCGGCGATCCGGGAGCGCGCCCACGCGGCGGCGCTCGGGATCCTTCGCGTCCGCGAGGTACACAACGTGAGCGTGCTCGCCGTCGGTGGGCGGACCGAGGTCTCGCTCCACCTGAAGCTCCCCGGCGAGCTGCCGCTCGACGAGGCCCACGCCGTCGCCACCGACGTCGAGCGCGCGATCGTCGAGGCGGTGCCCGAGGTGGACGCCGTGCAGACGCACCTCGAGCCGCTCGCGGAGGCAGCGGAGGGGATGAGGCCGGCGGAGCGGACGGTCGAGCGCGACGCGGCGGTCGTCAGGCGGATCGTCGAGGAGGCGACGGGGCGGGCGCCACGCGAGCTCCGGTTCCTCGCGACCACCGAAGGCCTCGTCGCCTTTCTGACGCTGGGACTCGACCCCGGCACTGCGCTTGCGGACGCGCACACCCGCGCGAGCGAGATCGAGGAGCGCATCCGCCACGCGTGCCCCGAGATCGCCGAGCTGATCGTCCACACCGAGCCGTGAGGCTGTGCATGTTCAGGCCGAAAGACCTCGAGCTCGAGCGCGGCTGGCCCGGGCGCATCGAGGGCGACCGCGTGATCCAGCTCGCCGCGCAGACGCTCCAGTCCTACTTCACCGGCGGCGGCGCCCGCGAGCACGCCGAGTACCCGCTCGACGAGGTGCGGCTCTGCGCGCCCGTCCTCCACCCGCCCTCGGTGCGCGACTTCTACGCCTTCGAGCAGCACGTGCGGACTGCGCGCGCGCTGCGCGGGAGCGACGTCCCGGCAGAGTGGTACGAGCAGCCAGTCTTCTACTTCTCCAACCCGGCGGCGATCTACGGCCCGGAGGCGGAGATCCCCTGGCCTGAGCAGACGCGGGAGCGCGACTACGAGCTCGAGGTCGCGGCCCTGATCGGCAAGGACGGGCAGATCGGCGGGTTCACGATCATGAACGACTGGTCGGCACGCGATCTCCAGAGGGCGGAGATGAAGGCCGGGCTCGGGCCGGCCAAGGGCAAGGACTTCGCCACGAGCCTGGGTCCGGTCGTCGTCACCCCCGACGAGCTCGGCGACCTGCGGCTCGAGATGGTTGCGCGCGTGAACGGCGAGGAGCGCTCCCGTGGCAACCTCGGCGACATGTACCACTCGTGGGAGGCGATCGTCGCCCACGCGGCGCGCGACACCGTGCTTCGCCCGGGCGACGTGCTCGGCTCCGGCACCGTCGGCACGGGCTGCATCCTCGAGCACGGAGACGGCCGCTGGCTCCGGCCGGGCGACCTCGTCGAGCTGGAGGTGGAGGGGATCGGCGTGCTCCGGAACCGCATCGCGTGAACGGCGCTACCGCCCTCGACGTCGCGGCCGACTGCTGACGCGTTACAGGTCCTTGCGGGCGAACAGCGTGAGCGCGAGCGCGCCGACGGCGAGCAGGTAGAGGAGCGACCAGAGGGGCAGCATCCCGCCTCCCGCCTGCGCGCCGCCGAAGGGCCCGAGCTGCAGGGCGAACTCCGTGAAGCCGGCCGAGTCGGCCGTGATGCGATTGAGTCCGTCCTGGTAGAGGGCCTCGAAGGGCAGGATCCACGACGTCGTACGCGCGACCGACCGCAGGGTCTCCGAGCCGAGCGCCTCGCCGATCTGCCCGAGCAGGCCGGCGACGAGGCCGGCGCCGAAGATCATGAACACTGCGATGCCGTTCGCGGTCGCCGAGAGCAGCACCGAGCCGAGCAGCGACAGGGCGGCGATCACGACGACGCCGGCGGCCAGCTCGAGCCCAGGGATCACGAACCGGTCGGGCCACCATCCGCCTGCGTTGTGGGTGATCACGGCCGCCGCCGCGTAGACGACCAGGACGTAGAGCACGCAGATCGCAGCCGCGCCGAGGAAGCGGGCGACGAGGAAGGTCGAGCGCCCGAGCGGCCGCACGACGAGCGGTTGCAGGAGGCCGCGCTCCGCATCGCCGCGAACTGCGCCCAGCGTGAGGAACACGGCCAGGACCGTGCCGAGGAAGAGTGTCCCGAACATCGAGAGCCCGAACAGCGTCGCGCCGGCGAGCGTCTGCGCGTCGACGCCGGTGGGGGCGATGAGCTCGTCCGTCTCCTGGAACGCCTGCACGGCCCCGAGCCAGTAGAGGCCGAGAAACGCTGCGGTCAGGATGAGGACGACGACGAACACCTTGCGCCGGAGGGCCTCGCGCAGTGCGTAGACGGCGATCGTCCAGACGGCGCTCATTCCGCCTCCTCCACGGCCTGGAGGTACGTCTCCTCGAGCGTCGTCGACAGCACCCGGACGCCGTAGATTCGATCGCCCGCCGCGACCAGCTCGGCGACGATGTGCGGAGCGTCCTCTCGGCTGGCGTGCGGGAAGATCCGGAGGCCTGTGTTCGTGTCGATCTCCACGCCGCGGGCACGCGAGAGCTCCGCCGGGCTCCCGGCGGCTGCGACCCGGCCCTTGGAGATGATCACGACGCGGTCGCAGACGAGCTCGATCTCGCTCAGCAGGTGCGAGTTGAGCAGCACGCCAATGCCGCGCCGGCGCAGCTCCTCGAGCAGGTGACGCACCGTGCGCCGGCCGGCCGGATCGAGCGCGCTCGTCGGCTCGTCGAGGAGGAGGACCCGAGGTGCGCCGACAAGCGCCTGCGCAATCCCGAGCCGCTGCTGCATCCCCTTCGACATCTCCTCCACCCGCCGCCCGGCCGCCTCGGCCAGGCCGACCAGGCCGAGGAGCTCGGCGCGCTCGCCGGCGCCGCCGTCGGAGCCGGCGAGGCGCTGGTGCAGGTCGAGCACCTCGTCGGCGCGGTACCAGCCCGGGAAGCGGAAGAGCTCCGCGAGGTAGCCA
>JBOHAW010000083.1:0-3361 GCA_050697975.1 Gaiellaceae bacterium | reverse complement strand
CCCGGCCGAGGTGCTCGTCCGCGTCGAGTACGCGGCCGTCTGCGCCACCGACCGCAAGCTCGCCGCGCGCGGCAGCGAGCCGCCCCGCATCCCCGGGCACGAGTTCGCCGGCCGGCTCGAGGACGGCACGCTCGTCGGCGTCCACCCGGACGTCGGCTGCGGCCGCTGCGCGGCCTGCGTCGCGGGCTTCGAGAACCGTTGCCCGAGCCGGATCTCCATCGGCCTCGACCGCGACGGCGGCCTCGCCGAGGCCGTCGCCGTCCCGACCGCGCACGTCATCCCGCTCGGCGACCTCGACTCGGCCCTCTCACCCGTGCTCGAGCCGCTCGGGTGCTGCCTGCACGCCGTCTCTCTACTCGACGTGCGGCCGGGGGACACCGCCGTCGTCGTCGGCGCGGGCGCGATGGGGATCCTCTGCACGTGGGCGCTCCAGGAGGCGGGCGCCACGGTCGCCGTGTCGCAGCGCTCGCCCGAGCGGCGCGCGCTCGCGGCGGAGCTCGGGGCCGACCTCGTTCTCTCGCCCGATCAGCGCCCCGCGGAGGTGCTCGGCGAGGACCCGCGACTCGCGATCGTGACCGCGCCCGGAGCGGAGCCCCTCCGCTGGGCGCTCGAGAACGTCGCCCTCGGCGGGCGGGTGCACGCATTCGCCGGAAGCCCCGACGGCGCCCCGGTAGACGCGAACCTCGTCCACTACCGGCACCTGAGGCTCGTCGGCAGCACGGGCTCGTCGCTGGCGGACTACGAACGCGCGCGGGCGCTCACCGCAGCCGGGAGGATCCCGCTCGACCGGCTGCCGCGAACCATGATCGCGCTCGGTCAGGTGCCCGAGGCGCTCCTGCGCCGCCGCGACCCGCTCGAGCTGAAGGTGGTGATCGACGTGAAAGGAGTGAGGACGTGACCGAGCCGCTGGAGCCGTTCACGACGATGCTCGATTTCCGGACCGGGCTGCTCGACCCCGACCGAGAAGTGGTCGAGCGGCGGCTTGCCGACATGCGCGGGATGTACCTCGAGGAGCCCGGCGACGGCGACCGCCTCGTGTACCGCGTCCACGGCATTCCCGGCCCGGCGACGACCGACAACGTGCTGTCCTCGACGACCGTGATCGAGCCGGGGACGGTCGGCCGCGAGTACTTCATGACGAAGGGCCACTTTCACGAGATCCGCGGCCGCGCGGAGATCTATGTCGGACTCGCGGGCGACGGCCGGCTCGTGATGGCGACCGAGGACGGCCGGGTCGCGGTCGAACCGATGCGGCGCGGGACCGTCAACTACGTCCCGGGCGGCTGGTCGCATCGGAGCGTCAACGTCGGCGACGAGCCGCTTGTCTTCTTCGCCGCCTACCCGGGTGACGCCGGCCACGACTACGGAACGATCGAGGAGCGGGGATTCCCCGTCCTCGTCGTGCGGGGCGCCGACGGCCCCGAGGTCGTCGAGAACCCGCGCTGGCGGCCGTAGCGATGCCCGTCTTCGTCGGCTGCGATCTGGGCACGATGGGGACGAAGGCCGCAGTCGTGGACGGCGAGGGCCGTATCCTCGGCGAGTCCTTCGAGGAGGTCGAGCTGCGCACGCCGGCGCCCGGCCGGGTCGAGCAGGACCTCGACGAGATCGAGCGCTCCGCCCACCGCACGATCGCCGCCGCGCTTGCCGCGTCCGGCCGCGCAGCCGACGTCGCGGGCGTCGCCTTCTCGAGCCAGATGTCCGGCATCGGGACGATCGACGAGCGCTTCCGGCCGGCGACGCACTTCGACTCCTGGCTCGACACGCGCTGCGAGCCGTACATCGTCGCCATGGCCGAGCACGCCGACCGGATCACGGAGCTGTCCGGCTGCCCGCCCACGTACTCGCACGGCCCGAAGATCCTCTGGTGGCGGAACGAGCGGCCCGGCGAGTACGCACGGGTCGCCCGCTTCGTCGTCCCGTCAGCGTACGTCGCCGGGCGGCTCTGCGGGCTCGCGGCGGCCGATGCGTTCGTCGACCGCACGACCGTCCACTTCTCGAACCTCTCCGACACCGAGCACTGCACCTGGTCCCGGGAGCTGCTCGAGGCGTTCGGACTGGACGAGGCGGTGCTGCCGCGGATCGTGGACCCGCTGGAGCTCGTCGGAGAGGTGACGCGGGCGGCCGCCGAGACGACTTCGGTCCCCGCCGGCACGCCCGTGGCGGCCGGCGCGGGCGACCAGCCGGCGGCGTCGCTCGGCGCGGGGGTGGTGGACCCGGGGCAGGCCTTCGACTCGGCCGGCACGGCCAGCGTCTTCGCGATGTGCGTGGAGCGCTTCGCGCCCGACCTCGCTCACCGGACGCTGCTCGCGTCGCACTCGGTCGTCGGCGGGGTCTACATCGCGCTCGCCTTCATCAACGGGGGCGGGCTGGCCCTGCGCTGGTTCCGCGACGAGATCGCGGGCCTCGCGAGGGACTCCGAGGCGTACGCCCGTCTCGACGAGGAGGCGGCGGCCGTCGAGCCGGGCGCCGGGGGCCTGCTCTGGTTCCCGCACGTGCAAGGCCGCGTCCTGCCGCCGCAGCCGCATGCCCGCGGCGCCTTCGTCGGGCTCACGTCCGGGCACGGGCGCGGCCACCTCTTCCGCGCCATCCTCGAGGGGATCGCGTACGAGTACGCGCTCTGGGCCGAGCGCGCGCCGGGCGACCTCGCCGAGGCGCGCGTCCTCGGCGGCGGGGCGCGCTCGCAGCTCTGGAACGGGATCAAGGCCGACGTCCTCGGCATCGAGTGGGTGCCGACCGTCCGGCAGGAATGCGGCGTGCTCGGCGACGCACTGATCGCCGCGGCCGCGACCGGCCACGTTCGCGACCTCGCCGGGACGGCCAAGGCGTGGCAGGAGACCGCCGCACCGGTGCGCCCCGACTCCGAGCGCACTGCCCGCTACGCGGCCTTCCTCGCCGCCTACCGGGAGCTCGACCGGCTCGGGCCCGCGTTCGAGCGGCTGAGCGAGGCGGCCGGATGACGGCGGTCGCGATCACGCCGCGGAGCTTCCGCGAGACGCAGGGGGAGCACCTCGACCGGCTCGCGGCGACCGGTCTGGAGGTGCGCTTCCCCGACCTTGACCGGCCGCTCGACGAGGCTGAGATGGTGGCGCTCGTCGGCGGCTGCGACGGGCTGATCGTGGGCGTGGACCCGGTGACGGAGACGGTGCTGCGCGCCGGCCCGCTCCGTGTCGTGGTGAAGTACGGGAGCGGCCTCGACAACGTCGACCTCGCCGCCGCCGAGTCGCTCGGGGTCGAGGTCGCCTCCACGCCCGGAGCCAACGCCCGCTCCGTCGCGGAGCTGGCGATCGCTCTCCTGCTCGCGCTCGCGCGCCACGTCGCCGCCCACGACCGGGCCGCACGAGCCGGCTCGTGGTCGCGGCGG
>JBOHAW010000082.1:0-4699 GCA_050697975.1 Gaiellaceae bacterium | reverse complement strand
GTGCTGGCCGCGCTGCCCGGCCGCGCCGAGCGCGAGCCCGTCGTCGGCGCCGGCGAGGGGGGCGACGAGACGACGGCGATCGACGCGGCGGCCGAGCGGGCGATCATCGAGCGGCTGGACGCGAGCGGACAGAGGTTCACCCTCGTCTCCGAGGAGCTGGGCGAGCGCCGCTCGGAGGACGGCGGCGGGCAGTGGGTCGTGCTCGACCCGATCGACGGCTCGCTGAACGCGAAGCGCGGCATTCCCTTCTTCTCGCTCTCGCTGGCCGTCGCGGACGGCCCGACGATGGGCGACGTCCACTTCGGCTACGTCTACGACTTCGGCTCGGGCGAGGAGTGGACGGCGAGGCGCGGCGAGGGCGCATGGCTGGACGGCCGGCGGCTGGGCGGCCAGCGCCCGAAGGACGAGATCGAGGTGCTCTCGTTCGAGGCGACGCTGACGTCGCTCGTCGCCGAGCACGCGGCGGCGATGATCGGGATCGCCTATCGGCTGCGGATCATGGGCTCGCTCGCGGTCTCGCTCTGCCATCTGGCCGCCGGCCGGGTCGACGGCGTGTGCTCGCTCAAGCCCGCGCGCGCCGTCGACATCGCGGCGGCACAGCTGCTCGTGCGCGAGTGCGGGCTCGCGATCGACCTCCCCGAGGCGCCGCCCTTCGACGCCGCGCCCCTCGACGTCGAGGCGCGTTCGCGCGTCGTCGCAGCGGGAACGCCGCAGCTGTGCACGAAGCTGGAGGCAGCGCTCGGGATGTGAGAATCGGCTGCTCGGGCCGGAACTACGCCCACGACTGGGAGGGCTTCGCGCTGCGGAATGCGCTCCGGCTCGAGTCGAGGATCGGCAAAGAGGCTCCGCGTCCCGACTGGCGGCGTCCTTGACTTAACTAACAGTGTTAGTATACTAACACTGTTAGTACAACAGGGAGGCAGGCATGGAAGCAGCTCTCACGCACCCGAGCCCGACGGCTCGCCGCGTCGCCTACGCGCTGCTGGCGCTCGGCTTGCTCGCAGTCGTCGTCTCCCAGCTCGTCGACGATGCGACCGGCTGGTGGCAGCTCGCGGTCTTCGGCCTCGGCCCCGACGTGGCGCTCCTCTTCGGCGCCGGCGCCGGTCTCGCTCGCGGCCAGCTGCACCCGCGGGCGGTGCCGCTCTACAACGCCCTGCACCGCTTCTGGGGACCGCTCGTCCTCGACGCCGCGGCTGTCGCGGCCGGGCTGCCGCTCGGCTTCGCCGCGCTTGCCTGGGGCTTCCACATCGCGATCGACCGCTCGCTCGGGTACGGCCTGCGCACTCCCGATGGATTCCAGCGCTCCTAGCGCGCTCAGCCCGCGCGCCCGGGAGATCGTCGCCGCGGCGCGCACGCTCCTCGAGGAAGAGGGTCCGGATGCCCTGTCGATGCGGCGGCTCGCTGCCCGGCTCGGCATCCGGGCTCCGTCCCTCTACAACCACCTGCCGGACAAGCAGGCGCTCGAGGCGGCGATCATCTCGGCGGGGTTCGAGGAGGCGGCGGAGCTGTTCGAGGCGGCGGTGCGCGATGCGGCCGACCCGCTCGCGGCGCTCAGCGCTGCCTACCGTGACTTCGCGCACCGGCGCCCGCACCTCTACCGGCTGATGACCGAGCGGCCGTTGCCGCGCGACCGACTCACTCCCGGCGTCGAGGATCGCGCCGCGCAGCCGGTGGTCGAGGCGACAGGCGGTGACGTCGACGCGGCCCGCGCGGCCTGGGCGTTCGCACACGGGATGGTGATCCTCGAGCTGAACGGCCGCTTCCCGCCCGGAGCCGACCTCGATGCGGCCTGGCGGCGGGGAATCGACGCCTTCCAGGCGGGATCCGCGTGAGGCCCAGCCCGTCCGGCCGCTGCTAGGCTCGGTCCCGATGGGCCCCCAGCGAGAAGAGATCCTGACTGCGCTCGAGCGCGTGATCGACCCGGAGCTCCGGAAGCCGGTGACCGAGCTCGACATGGTGCGCGACGTGCGCGTCGACGGCGGCGACGTCGCGATCACGATCGCGCTCACGGTCGCCGGGTGTCCGCTGCGCGCGAGCTTCCAGGATCAGGTGCGCGAGCACGTGGGTGCCCTGGCCGGCGTCGACCGTGTCTCGCTCGACTTCGACGTCATGGGCCCCGACGAGCGCGCCGCGCTGACGGCGAAGCTGCGTGGCGGGTTCGCGCCGCGGACGGCCGGGATCTCGATCCACGCGGCCACGCGCGTGATCGCGGTCGCGAGCGGGAAGGGCGGCGTCGGCAAGTCCTCGCTCACGGTGAATCTCGCAGCCGCGTTCAGCGCGAGCGGGCAGCGCGTGGGCGTCCTCGACGCCGACATCTACGGGCACTCGATTCCCCACCTTCTCGGCGTCCACCAGAAGCCCGTGCTCGTCGACCGCATGATCGTGCCGCCCGTGCGGAACGGGCTCCATCTGATGTCGATCGGCTTCTTCCTCGACGAGAACGCGCCGGTCATGTGGCGCGGCCCGATGCTGCACAAGGCGCTCGAGCAGTTCCTCTCGGATGTGCACTGGCCCGAGCTGGACGTGGTGCTCGTGGACATGCCGCCCGGCACCGGCGACGTCTCGATCTCGCTCGGGCAGCTGCTGCCACGGGCCGAGGTCGTCGTTGTGACGACGCCGCAGCCGCTCGCGCAGGAGGTGGCCGTCCGGGCGGCGCTGATGGCGCAGAAGACCGGGATGCGACTGCTCGGCACCGTCGAGAACATGACCGGCGAGACCTTCGGCTCCGGCGGCGGGCAGACGCTGGCCACAGAGCTCGGCGTGCCGCTGCTCGGCGTCGTGCCGCTCGATCCGCGGCTCCGGGAGTGCGGCGACGAGGGCGAGCCCGTGGTCTGGGCCGATCCCGAGTCGAGCTCGGGACGCGCGATCAGGGAGCTCGCCGAGGCGATCACCGCCACGAAGCGCGACCGCGGCAGCATCGTGAAGGCACTGCCCGTCCTGTCCTGATGGCCCGGACCGCCGCGTTCTTCGACCTCGATCGGACGCTGCTCCGCCGCTCGAGCGCGCTCGCGCTCGCCGGCTCGTTTCGCGAGCGCGGCGTGATCGGCCGGGGGCAGCTCCTGAAGGCGGCGTTCTGGCAGCTGCTCTTCGCCGCCCGCGGCGCGGGTGCGGAGACCGTCCGCAAGGCCGCCGAGGACGGGCTCATGATCCTGCGGGGGTTCACGCCGGACGAGATGCGGGCGCTCGTCGCCGAGGCGCTGGAGCCGGTGCTGAAGCCGCTCGTCTACCGCGAGCCGCTGACTCTCGCCGGCGCCCATCGCGACCGCGGCGAGCCCGTCTACATCGTCTCGGCGGCGCTGCAGGAGATCGTGGAGGCGCTCGCCGCCGACCTCGGGTTCGACGGCGCGATCGGGACGATCTGCGAGGTCGTCGACGGCGCCTATACCGGCCGGCCGCTCCGCTCCTGCCACGGCGCGGTCAAGGCCGAGGCCGTCCGCGAGCTGGCCGAGCGCGAGGACATCGACCTCGAGGTCTCGACGGCCTACTCGGACAGCCACACGGATCTGCCCTTCCTCGAGGCGGTCGGGAGGCCGGTCGCGGTCAACCCGGACCGGGAGCTGCGCCGGATCGCGCTCGGACGCGGGTGGCCCGTGCTCGAGTTCCGCGAGCTGCTCGTCCCGCCCGCCCGGCGCCGTCTCGCGCCGGCGCTCGTCGGCGTGCCGTTCGTGCTCGGGGCGGTCTGGGCGGCCCGCAAGCGTGCGGCCTGACGAGGCCCGCGAGCGCCTGAGAGCGCTCGGGTTCTCGGACGACGCCGCCGGGACGCTCTTCGCCCACTTCGACGACGCCGAGCGCCGCGGAAAGCTCGGTCACGGCTATTCGCGGATCGAGTGGCTTGAGACGCTCTCCGATCTCCAGCCCGGCGCGATCCCGGTCAAGACGGCCTCTTCCCCCGGCTTCGACCACTGGGAGGGCCGCGGCGCGCTCGGCTATGTCACGCTCGCCGCCGTCTGCGACGACCTGATCGCGAATCCGCCCGAACGGGCGCGCGTCGTCGCGGCGGCGAGGTGCTTTCCGACCGGGATGCTCGGCTACTGGGTCCGGCGGCTGGCCGAGGGCGGGCTCGTCTCCCTGCTCACCGCGACCTCGCCGCCACGGCTCGCGCACCCGGAGGGCGGCCCGCCGCTCGTGGGCACGAATCCTCTCGCGATCGGGATCCCGGGCGGCCGGGGCGAACCGATCGTGGTCGACGTCTCGATGGGCAAGATCACGTACGGGGATGTCCTGCGCGGGGCCGCGGATCCCGACGACCTCGTCCCCTTCGGCGGCGAGCAGGCCCACAAGGCGTTCGCCCTCGCGCTCGGGCTCCAGCTGATCGTCGAGTCGACGGCCGGCGAGGCCTACGGCGCCTTCCTCGTCGCGGTCCAGCCCGAGTTCGGGCCCGCCGAGGGTCTGCGCGAGCGCGCGGCCGGCCGGCGGCTCCCGGGCGACCGATGAGCGTCGTGCCGCTCCTCGCGGCGGCGGTCGCGCTGTCCGCCCCAGATGCCTTCGCGGCGACTCTCGACCCGCCGCTCGTCGACGCGCTTCGCTCCGGCCGCGAAGTCGCGGTCGTGGTCGCGTTTCGCGAGGGGCCCGGGCCACCACGCACGGTGGCCGCACGCGCCCGCGTGGTGGCGTCGGTGCGGGCGCGCGTGCTCAGCCGACTCGGCCGCCATTCCGGGTTCACGCCCGGCGCGCGCTGGCACGCCGTGATGGGCATGGC
>JBOHAW010000081.1:0-5013 GCA_050697975.1 Gaiellaceae bacterium | reverse complement strand
CAGGTAGAGGAGGTCCTCCGAGTCCATCGGCTCACACGGGCACGAAGCCGCGTCCTCGCTCTCGCCGCCGACGAGGTCGTGCCACCAGCGGTCGCGGCCCTCCTCCATCCCGATTTCGCCGCCGGTGCGTCTCAACACCACGACGTGTTTGACGGTGGGCGAAGTGGCAAGCGCCTCGTCCGCGTTGCGCTTCAGGGGGACACGGGAGCCGCGGCGCCAGCCCTCGTCCTGCGTGATCAGGAGCTCGCACTCCATGTCGTTCAGCCGATCGGCGAGCGACTCCGCCGAGAAGCCGCCGAAGACGACGGTGTGCGGGGCGCCGAGGCGCGCGCAGGCGAGCATCGCGATCGCGGTCTCCGGCACCATGCCCATGTAGATCCCGACCGGCGTGCCCTTGCGGACGCCGAGCTCCTTCAGTCCGTTCGCGAGCCGGACGACCTCGCCCTTGAGGTCGGCGAAGGTGAGTGCGCGGCGGTCGCCCTCGGGCTCTCCCTCCCAGTAGTAGGCGACCTTCTCGCCGAGACCGGCGTCGACGTGGCGGTCAACGCAGTTGAAGCAGGCGTTGAGCTTGCCTCCGAGGTACCACTTCGCGTACGGAAGCTCCCATTCGAGCAGCTCCGAGAAGGGCTCGAACCAGGTCACCCGCTCGCGGCCCTCGGCCTCCCAGAATTGCTCGAAGCTGCGGTCGTAGACGTCGGGCTGTGCGTTCGCCTGCGCGGCGAAGTCCTCGGGTGGCGGATACCGCCGCTCCTCGAGGAACATCGTCTCGATCGTATTCAGCCTACGGCTCCAGGTCGTACGGAAAGCTCGTCAGGTTCTCGTACCCGTCCTCGGTCACGAGGACGAGGTCCTCGAGCCGGCAGCCGCCATAGCCCGAGCGGTAGAGGCCGGGCTCGACGGCGACGACGTCGCCGGCGACGAGCGCCTCCCCGTTCCGGCCGAGGCTGGGCGCCTCGTGCACCTCGAGGCCGACGCCGTGGCCGAGGCTGTGGAAGAAGCCGTCGGCGAGGACGGTGCCCGGCTCCTTGCTGAGCACGGTCGGCTGGCCGTGCTCGTGGAAGAGTTCGCAGACGAGCTGCATCAGGTCGTGGCCGGTCACGCCCGGCCTGATCGCCGCGAGCGCGCGGTCGAGGGCCTCGCGGGCGAGCCGGTGGTACTCACGCAGCTCGTCGGAGACCGTGCCGACCACGAACGTCCGGGTCATGTCGGCGAAGCAGCCCGACTCGCGGTCGCGCGGGAAGAGGTCGAACACGATCGGCTCGCCGGGCGCGATCGGGCCGGAGCCGCCGTCGTGGCCGATCGCGGTCTGCGCACCGTGCGAGACGATGAACTCCTCGGCGGTCGCGTCGTGGGCGCCGAACGCGGTCTCGACGTCGGCCTTGAGCCACTCGCTCGTGAGCGGCTCGCCGTCGACTGTGAGCGTGTCCCCGCTCGGCTCGGCCCGGCGCAGGAGCTCGACGCCCGCGCGCATGCCCGCCTCCGCCGCCTTCTGGGCGCGGCGGATCCCCGCGAGCTCGGCGTCGTTCTTGACGCGCCGCCGGTCGTTGAAGAACCGCCGCTCGGGCGAGACCTCGACCCCGGCCGCGCGCAGCCGATCGGCGAGCTCGAGGGGAAAGGTCGGCGGCACGACCGCGCTCGCGATCCCGAGCTCCCGGACCGCACGCACCCACACCTCGTTGTAGGCCTCGTCGCGCGTTCGGCCGTCCCGCAGCAGGTCGTCGTAGCCGAACTTCTCCGGCGGGTGAACCTGGAGGCCGGTGCCGAGCGCCTCCACGCGCGGAACCTCGAACGAGCCGACGACGGTGTGGCGGTCGCCGTTCCGCTCCGCGTAGAGGAACGGGTCGGGGATCGCCACTGGCACCTCGTGCCTGAGCTCGGCCGAGCGCATCGAGTCTCCGAGGATCAGAACGTCGGGCACGGAGGCCGAATCGTAGTCCGTCCGGTCAAGCCCTGGGAGGTGTACCCGACGTAGACTCACGTGGGTGGAAGCAGCACTCGCACGCGCGCAGCAGCTGTTTGCGGCCTATGACGACAAGCTGCGCGACGAGCTGCCCGCCGGGGCGGAGATCTTCGACGCGCACGTCCACCTCGGCAACGACATCGACGGGATGTCGGGCGTCTACGAGGAGCTGGAAGCCGTCCACGGCCGCTACGGCATCACGAGCGCCTTCATGTTCTGCATGGACGAGCCCGACCGGGAGCCCGCCTTCCGCGCGCCGAACGACCGCACGCTCGCCTTCGCCGAGCGCTCGGGCGGCCGGCTCGTCCCGTTCGTGCGCCTCGACCTGACCGGCCCCGACCCGATCGCCGAAGCCTCCCGCTGCCTCGACGCCGGCGCCCGCGGCATCAAGCTCCACCCGCGCGCACAGCGCTTCGCCCTCAACGACGAGCGGCTCGCGCCCGTGTTCGCGCTCGCCGCCGAGCGCCGCGTCCCGATCCTGATCCACGGCGGCCGCGGGCTGCCGCCGATCGCCGACCACCTGGCGCACCTCGTCGAGCGCTACCCCGACGCGCAGCTCATCGTCGCCCACGCGGGGATCGCGGACATGGCCGGGCTGGCCGGAAGGCTCGGCGGCAAGAGCGGCGTGTTCTTCGACACGTCCGTCTGGAGCCCGCTCGACCTCCTCGACCTCTACCGCCTGGTCGCGCCGGAGCAGATCCTCTACGCCTCCGACTATCCCTACGGGCAGCAGCCGGCGTCCCTCCTGATCTCCCTGCGCACCGCGCGCCTGGCCGGCTTCGACGAGGCGCAGCTGCGCGCGCTCCTGGCAGGGAACGCGGCCCGGATCCTCGCGGGCGACCCGCCGCTCGAGCCGACGCAGCCGACCGGGAGCGACACGTTCGCGCAGCCGCTCACGTTCGCCCGCATCCACCAGTACCTCTCGATGGCGGCCCCGCTCCTCTGGACGCGCCAGGCCGACACGATCGGAGTGCTCGGGCTCGCGCTCAACGCGTGCTACGTGCGCGACGGTCACGTGGAGCAGACCGGGGAGATCGAGGAGCTGCTGCGGGCGGCCGCCGACCTCTGGCGCACGCTGCCGGAGCTGGAGGAGGACGGCGAGCGCGCGATCACCACGCGGGCGACCTTCCGCCTCATCCACCTCGCGGACATCATCGCGGTCACCAGCAGTGCTTGAGCTGCGCGTCAACGGCGGCGACCACGCCGCCGATCCGGAGGTCGGGCGGACGCTCGCCGAGACGCTGCGCGAGGACCTCGGGCTGACCGGTACCAAGATCGCCTGCGGTGAGGGGCACTGCGGCGCGTGCACCGTCCTGCTCGACGGCGTGCCGACTCTCTCCTGCATCACGCTCGTGCACACGGTGGCAGGCCGCGAGGTGACGACGATCGAAGGGCTGCGCGAGCACCCGCTCGTGGAGGCCTTCGTCCGCGCGGACGCCGTCCAGTGCGGCTTCTGCACGCCCGGGCAGATCGTCTCCGCGTCGGCCCTCGTCTCGGCGAGGCCCGAGCCGAGCCGCGAGGAGATCCGGCACGCGATGGCCGGGAACCTGTGCCGGTGCGGGACGTATCCGAAGATCGAGGAGGCGATCTCGAGCTGGCGCGACTGATCCGCACGGAGAAGGAGGTCGAGGGCCGGTACGAGGAGATCTGGACCGTCGTCGAGGAGGACGCCCTCGATCAGTGGCCACCCGGGCCGCTGGCGGTCGTCGGCCGGCCGGCACCACGCGTGGACGGGATCGAGCGGGCGCGCGGCCAGGCGCCGTACACGGCCGACCTACGACTCCCCGGCATGCTGCACACGGCGGTCCTGCGGAGTCCGCACGCGCGGGCTCGCGTCACGCGACTCGACCTCGGTCCGGCACTCGAGGCGCCGGGCGTTCGAGCAGCCCTCCGGCCCGAAGACATGGATCTGCTCACCCGCGAGCCCTCGTACCCCGGCGAGCCGGTCGCCGCGGTCGCGGCGGAGAGCTTCGAGCAGGCGCGGGCGGCAGTCGGGCTGATCGCCGTCGAATGGGAGGTACTCGAGCCGCTGCTCGACCCGGACGAGGCCGTCCGCGCCGGATCGCTGACGGAGGAGCCGCGCCGGTACGAGCGCGGCGACCTCGAGCGCGGGCTAGCCGAGGCGGACGTGGTCGTCGAGGCCGAGTACCGAACGCAGACCGTCCTCCACAACTCGCTGGAGACGCATCAGGCGGTGTGCGAGTGGCGCGGCGACCGGCTCGACGCGTACGTCTCGACGCAGTACATCTGGGGCGTCCGCGACGAGCTCGCCGAGCACCTCGGGCTGCCGCCCGACCGGGTTCGCGTCGTCTGCGAGGCGATGGGCGGCGGCTTCGGCGCGAAGAACGGCGCCGGGGACTACACCAAGCTCGCGGCGGAGCTCGCGCGCCGCACCGGCCGGCCCGTCCGCTGCGCGCTCACGCGCCGCGAGGAGAACCTCGCCGCCGGCAACCGCAACGCGACGATCCAGCGGCTCCAGGTCGGCGCGCGGGCGGACGGGACCCTCGTCGCGCTCGGCGGCGAGTTCGTGAACGCGGTCGGCTGGAAGGGGTGGCTCGCGTCGACGGCCGGACCGATGCAGATGCTGTACGCCTGCGAGAACGTGCGCACCGTCGAGTACGGCGCGAAGCTGAACACGGCGCCGATGGCGGCGTTCCGCGCGCCCGGCTTCACCGAGGGCACGTTCGGGCTCGAGTGCCTGCTGGACGAGCTGGCGGGGAGGCTCGAGCTCGACCCGCTCGAGCTGCGGCGCCGCAACCACGCCGACGCCGATCTCGTCGACGGCCGGCCGTTCTCGTCCAAGAACCTGATGGAGTGCTACCGGCGCGCCGAGGCGCACTGGGCCCGGCGCGACGAGGTGCGCGCCCGGAACGGGACCGGCCCGTCCACGTCGCCCTGGCGGCACGGGGTGGGCCTCGCGAGCCAGGTCTGGTACGGCGGGGGCGGCCCGCCCTCGTACGCCTGGGTGCGGCTCGGCTCGGACGGGCGGGCGACCGTGGTCACCGCCATGCAGGACATCGGCACGGGCACGCGAACGGCGATGGCCCAGATCG